>CAYJHE010000114.1:2802-7588 GCA_964369675.1 uncultured Desulfovibrionaceae bacterium
CTAACCTGCCTTCCTTAGTGATTGACGGTGAAATCAGACACATTTCTCTTATTCCGCCTGTTGAAAAACTTGCTGATGAATTAAAAGAAATGCTCGCAGCGAAAAATTAACTCGAAATAACAAACAACCCCCTCTCAACTTTTGCCCTGTATTTGCATATGCAGGGCAAAAGCTCAGATGAGATTTTATTGGTTTTAGATGAAAAAAGAATTAGTTATTTTGTCAGGCTTTCTTGGTACAGGAAAAACTACCATTCTCAAGTATTTGCTTCAAACAAGTAAAGAGCTAAAACTTAAAGTTTTACTGAATGATTTTGGCGATATACCTGTTGATGGTTCCTTGATTGCAGATGCAAAGGAAGCAATTGAAGTGCTTGAAATAGGTGGCGGCTCTGTTTTTTGTTCTTGCCTAAAAGAGCAATTTATCAAAGCACTTTTCACTTTATCTACAAGTGACGCGCAAAGAATTATAGTTGAAGCTTCTGGCATGTCTGACCCAAGCGGTGTTGTTCGCACTTTAGAGCTTGCAAAACTTGATAATGCTTACGAAAATCCGCTTATTATCTGCCTTTTTGACCCACAAAAAAGCATGAAACTTTCACATGTGCTTGAAGTTATTCCGCGCCAAGTTAAGGCAGCAAGTATAGTTGTGCTCACAAAGTCAGATGTTTCCACAGAACAAGAGCGCGAAAATGCAAGGGAATACATACAATCACTCAGCCCTCAAACACCTATTATTGAAAGCTTTAAGGGCATACTTGACTTAGAAAATTTGCCAACAAGCTTTATGAGTGACACTCCCCTCAATCTATTTTCCTTCAACACACCCGAAACACGTTTAGACACTTTCACTTTCACAAAAGAAGTTAATAATCTTGATGCTTTTCTTGAAATTTTAAAAGAATACGATGCCCTTCTTCGCGTGAAAGGCTGTATTAAATATAAAGATACTATTCTTTTTGTTGAGGACACGCCAAATGGAATTGAAGCGCGTTCTCTTGACATTCCCTTTGTTCCTTTAACTTTAATTTGCATGCCGACAAAAGCTCAAGCCTTGCAAGAAAAGTTGGAAAATACAAAATTATAGGTAGGAGAAAACTATGAGTGCAATCTTAGAAGAAATTTCAACCATGCTACAAAAAGGCAAAAGCAAGGACGTTGCAGCCCTTACACAAAAAGCCCTTGACGAAGGTCTTGCGCCTTTAACCATTTTAAATGAAGGACTTATGCCGGGTATGGATATTATTGGTGTGCGTTTTAAAAACAACGACATCTTTATTCCTGAAGTGCTTATCGCAGCTCGCGCAATGGCAGCTGGCACAGACGTACTTCGTCCTTTACTTGTTGGCGATGCAGCGCAAAATAAGGGCACTGTTGTCATTGGAACTATCCAAGACGATTTACACGACATTGGCAAAAATCTTGTTCGTATGATGATGGAAAGCAAGGGTCTTACTGTGGTTGACCTTGGCACAAATGTCACAGCAGAAAAGTACATAGAGGCCGCGGTTGAACACAATGCAAATATCATTTGCTCTTCTGCTCTTCTTACAACAACTATGGTTCACATGAAGGGCTTAGTTGAAAAAGTGAGAGAAAGCGAATTAGCTGGCAAGGTAAAAATCATGATTGGCGGCGCGCCTGTAACACAAGCTTTCTGCGAATCAATAGAAGCGGATTTCTACACTCCTGACGCTTCAAGCGCGGCAGAAAGAGCATTGGCAATTTGCGCTAACGCGTAGTCATACTTTCTATGCCAAGGGCAAAAAAATATATTATAGCTTGTGAGGTTTTTCGTAAGGAAATTGAATATCTTATAGAAAAAAATACGCATGAATACGAGACTTTTTTCTTGGCTCAATCTTTTCACGAAAACCCACAAGCTCTTAAAGAAAAACTGCAAGAAACTATTGACTTTATTGAAGATAAATTCAGCGCAGAGTCTATTATTGTGTTCTATGGTTTTTGCGGTAGAGCTATGCACAAGGTACAGACAAAGAAAGCTAGGCTCATTGTGCCAAAGGTTCACGATTGTATTCCCCTTCTGTTAGGCACAGGTGCTGAAAATTCTGCCAGACCCTCCACTTTTAGCCAAAGCTATTGGCTTTCTGCTGGCTGGGTGAACTATTCCATCAATTTCTACATTGAGGAGCGTGAAAAGCGCTATAATAGCTATGTAGAATTGTATGGCGAGGACAGTGCGAACTATCTTATGGAAGTAGAAGATTCGTGGAAGGCTCATTATAAGGCAGTCACTCTTATTAAGTGGGAAGAGCTGTATAGCGAAGAATTAACGCAAAAAGCTCTTCTTATTGCAAAAGATATGAATTTGCCTTACAAAGAAGTTGTTGGCTCTGCTTCTTATGTGACTGAACTATTGCAAGGAGGGCAAAATACTGAAAATTTCTTTCATATTCCCCCTGACTTTACACTTGATATAAATAGCGAGGGCCATCTTTGTCTAGTTTGTACAAAGTAATACCACACTAGCTGAAAACACTTTTTCAAAAACACATGTGAACGAAGTGAACATGCTCCTTGCTCTTTCTTCGTAGGCAAAATTAACTCAATGCAAATCCCCCTTTTTTAAAGCGAAACTGTATTTAAGCGAAGTTGAGAGCAATGCGAACAAATCTTTAGCGAACGCAGCAAGAACCACGTTTCTTGCAAGTGAGGTTTCGTCCACAGCGTGGCGAAACAGATAGTTTAAAGTCACTTTTCCGCAAACAAAAAATAATAAAAGACTACTTTAGCCATACATTTTTGCTTAACCGCACAATATTCGGTTTTTTTTGGTCGCCGAAGGCAAAAAAAAAGACCATGAATCTGAAAAAGGATTTTCTATGCTCACAAAGGTCATTTTCCGTTCAAATGAACAAGAAAGCCAACACGAATTAGAAATAGGCTCTTCTATAGGCACTTTCTTGCGCGACCAAGGCATTCTACCGCAATTTTGTGGTGGTAATGGCACTTGTGGCAAATGTAAAATCAAAGCAAATACTAAGGCAACAAAGGAAGAAATACATCTTTTAAACACAAGTCTTATCAATGCAAACATTCGCCTTGCTTGCTATACAAAGGTTGTAGAAGGCCTTGAAATAGAAAGCTTAGAACAAGACAAACTCATTGTTGAAACAAATTTTCTTGATACAGACTATGCTTTCGCTCCCTTACTTGAATATAAAGAAGCTATCTTGCCGCCAAAAACACTTGATGACCAAAGAGACGACCTCACAAGAGTGATGCAGACTTTTTCTTGCACTTCTCACTCACTCAATCTTAAAGAGCTTTCAGAACTCGCTCAAGCTATTGATTCAAATACATATTTCAAAGTGCTCTACCGCGATGATAATTTAATCGGCTTGAGCTTTGAAGAAAAGAATCTCGCACTTGCTATAGACATTGGCACAACAAGTATTGCAGGCAATTTGATAGACTTAGACACAAAGAAAATCCTTGCAACAGACGGTGTGCTCAATCTACAAAGCTCTTGGGGAGCTGATATTATCAGCAGAATAAATCACACAATACCCGAAGTGACAAATCAGTATAAGGAAAACATCACAAAATTACAAAAAAGTGTTGTAATGCAACTAGATACACTTGTTTACAATCTCCTTGTCAAGGCTGGATTATCACCGCAAACAAATATACACTACATGACCATAGCTGGCAATACAACTATGCTGCATATGCTTACTGCGCTTCCAGCTAAGAATATCAGCCGCGCGCCCTTTACTCCAGTTGTGAACAGAGCTTTACATGTGCGTTCAAGTGAAATTGGCATGCAAACAAAGAGTCATCTTTTTTTAATGCCTTGTATTTCAGGCTATGTAGGTGCTGACATTACAGCCGCTATGCTTGCCATAGACATACATAAAACTGTCGCGCACAAACTTGAAAAGCCTTTTCTCTTGCTTGACCTTGGCACAAATGCAGAAATTGTGCTTGGCTATAAGGGCAAGTTCTATGTTTGCTCTGCTGCTGCAGGCCCTTGCTTTGAAGGGGCAAAAATATCTTGCGGTATGATGGGCAAAAGCGGCGCTATAGACAAAGCTGGTTTGAATGCTGATGGCACGGACTTTTACTACACCACTATAAATAACACGCCAGCAGAAGGCGTTTGCGGTTCTGGCATGCTAGATATTGTTGCCCTCTTGCTTGATTCAAAAACACTTGAAGACACTGGCTATATTTCAGAAGAAGAAACTACGCTCTCATCATATATAGTTGAAGACGAAGAAGGAAGAAAATCTTTCAAAATAACAGAAAATATTTACTTCACACAGCGCGATATACGCGAAATTCAGCTTGCAAAAGCCGCAATAAGAGCAGGGATACAAGCACTTTTACTTAAGGCAGAAGTCGATATTAGTGAAGTTGAAATTTTCTATATAGCAGGCGGTTTTGGAAATGCGCTTTCACCAAGCTCAGCTATACGCATAGGCCTTATTCCACAAGAAATGCAAGGCCGTACAAAGGCTGTAGGCAATGCCGCAAGCTATGGCGCGATACGCTATGCAACACAAAAAGATGCGCATGAAATCATAGAAAATTTTGTATGTAATTCAACATATATAGAACTTTCTACATTGACAAATTTCACAGAACTTTATGTCGATTATATGGAATTTCCTCATTTTGATTAATTCACTTAACTTTAATATATATAGCCACGTCATTCCAATTTATAACTTTTTACCTTCGGCGACCAAAGGGGCAAGCCCCCTTTGGAAACCCGAATATTGCGCGGTATAACCTGTAATGAGTGGCTAAAGCATTTTATT
>CAYJHE010000115.1:0-2102 GCA_964369675.1 uncultured Desulfovibrionaceae bacterium
TCTAAATTTAGATAGTTTGTGGAATTTTCAACAAAAATTAATTTTTCCCTGAGTGGAGTGTATCAAAACATACATGACCGAAGGGGAAAATTAATTTGAGGCAGAAAAAACACAAAATCTCTAAATTTAGTGGGCGTGTTCAGTAGCGCCTTTGATATATATCATAGTCAAGATAAAGAAGATAAATGCTTGCAATGTCTTGCCTAACATAAATAAGAAATAAAGTGGAATTGTTCCAAGCAATGCACCTACATAGATAGAAGCACCAAAGCTAAAGAATATAAGCAAGGTCATTTCTTCACCAAAAATATTACCAAACAAACGCAAGGTAAGTGAAAGAGGACGTGCTAAATGTGAGATAATTTCAAGAGGAAGCATCAAAGGAATAAGGGCTTTATTTGACCCTGTGAAGTGTCCAATATAGTGTGCGCCATGTGTTTTGATACCAATATAGTTATAATAAATAAAGACAAAGATAGCCATAGCAGCTGTAGTATTGAGGTTTGCAGTTGGCGCGTCCATACCTGGAGTGAGACCTAAGAAGTTCATGGTAATGATAAATAAGAAAATACTGCAAAGTAAGGGAACAAAACGTCTGCCTTTTTCACCCATGGTGTCGACTATAAAATTCTCAGCCGACTCGACAAAAAACTCAAAGACCGACTGTAACTTGCCAGGCACCATCTTTATATTGTTTTTTACTAAATAGCCCACAAAAGCTAAAATTGCCAAGCCAACCCATGTGAAAAAAACATGTCTAAATTCATATTCAGCACCAGCAAGCGTGATTGTTCTCATGTTTGCTATAGATGATAAGAGTAATGGTTCCGGTAATCCTGCAACTGCCATAATTGCCCCCAAATAATTATTTTCATAATTTAGATAAGTCTTGTATACTAAATTTTTAATTAAAGCAAGAGAATTTAAAGTCTTTATTAAATTTTTTAATCTTATGTTAAATTTTTAAATTTTAACTAAATATCTTGTCTTGAGCTTTGCAAACATGCTTTCCTTATTTTTTGCTCGCAAAAATGCCGGCAAGAAGAATTGTGCAAATACCTATTGCACTAAATAAGTCAAGTTTTTCACCAAAGAAAAGTGATGAAACGATAAGGACAAAGACAAGTTGAAGGTAGCTAAAAGGAGCTAAAACTGAAGCAGGCGCAATGCTAAAGGCCTTTATCATAAAGACTTGCCCAATCAAGGTGAAGCTTATCAAACACGCAAAAATGACATAGTAGCTGAAAGAAAAACTATCAGGAATAGTGCTAAGTAAGGGTAAGGCAGCAATTGCAGTGAGAAGTGCGCCAACATTTCCATAATACATCTGTTGCCAATTTTTCACCTTGGACGAAAGTTTTCTTGTGAGCACATACAAGAACACCAGTGAAACCATGGCAAAGCTTATCCAAAGAAGACCTATAGGGCTTGCGCTAAAAGCTGGTCTGATAATAAGCAAAACACCTATAAAGGCAGCAAGCACGCAAAGCCATTGCTTCAATGACACTTTTTCCTTCAACAGATAAGGAGAAAGGGCAACAACAAATATAGGGCCTGTGAAATAAAAACTGGCAGCAAGACTGAGTGGCATACTTTGCATTGCGAGTAAATAAAAAACACCTGTTCCACCCTGAAAAGCTCCGCGCAAAAGAAGCATTGGAAGATGTCTTACTTCAACTAATTCTTTTCTTTTTTCTTTTTTAAATAAAAAGAGGGAAAGACATAGAATGAGCAATATATAGCGAATAAAATTAGTAAAGACTACAGGTGCGTAAGAATGGATAAGCTTTGAACATGTGTCTACACCTGCAAAGAAAAAAACAGAAAGCACAATGCAGGCTATACCCTTAATGTGAGGCGAGAAGGAATTGATAAAATTTTTGTTATCAGATGGCTTAAGCATGAAAAACTCGTAAGAAAACAGCAAAGAGCTTTGCTCTTTGAATCTTTATACACAAGGGCTGCTAACGCGTTAGTAGCCCCGAAAAATAGGGATAGCCAAAATTTACTTTTGGCGTAAAGAACATATTTTTCGTGCCTTTCTGCCAAGTTTGCTTGCAAACTTAGGCGGCGCAAAGAGCTATGCTCTTTGAATCTTTATA
>CAYJHE010000115.1:2202-6686 GCA_964369675.1 uncultured Desulfovibrionaceae bacterium
AAGTTTGCTTGCAAACTTAGGCGGCGCAAAGAGCTATGCTCTTTGAATCTTTATACGCAAGGGCTGCTAACGCGTTAGTAGCCCCGAAAAATAGGGATAGCCAAAATTTACTTTTGGCGTAAAGAACATATTTTTCGTGCCTTTCTGCCAAGTTTGCTTGCAAACTTAGGCGGCGCAAAGAGCTATGCTCTTTGAATCTTTATAATGTCGAGCTTTCGCGCCAAGCTCTATATTTTGCAAGCCACTCAATAAAAGGAATGGGTTCAAGCGAATCGAGAGTTTCATCCATTTCTTGTACCCATGAATGAAATTCAAGTAATTCATCTTGAAAAAGTTCGCTTGTAGAAATTTCTGCAACTTTTTGCCTATAGGCTGGGTTGTTAGGTGTGAAATCCATGAGATAGGCTGCTTGATCTATAACAGCTGAGCGCGACTGTTCAAAAGTAATAGCCTTATCTTGCAAGGCATTCAACAAAGGCAAAAGAGCAGGTTTTGTTTCTTCTATATTTTTTATTATGTCTTTTGGCACATGCAAAACAGCAGGCGCGTCAAAGTCTGCATCATCTTCAACATCGAGGAAGAAAAACCTCAAATATTGCTCAAAACAAAGAGCCACAAGAAGTTTTTTTGTAAACTCTACAGGTTGTTCCAATATAGTGTCGGACTGTTTAGACATATTTTGCCTCCGAATTAGAGCGTTTCAATCACAGGTGAAAAGTCTAAGCCAAATTTATATTATAAAAAGCAGTCACTTACACAAAGTCTGACCTATGAATGCTTTTTGCACTTTAAGCTTTTCTTTGTATACATTGTGTCAACTTTGTTAAATTGTCAACACTTATATGAAAAAGAAGACAAAGTATATAAATGCACAAGTATTTTGGAAGACAGCACACTGATTTATTTAAAAAAATCATATTTTTGGGGCATTTTTTCTTGATTTCAATATAAGAGTATGCTAATTCTTATGTGGTATTTTATTATTTTATTTCTTTGGGGGAAATAGTATGTCTCAATGGTTAAAGTCTAATGACGTGTTAGCTACTACCAACCGTGGTAATCCTTGTGAATCAGGATTATGTACACTATGTAAAGCTGACTGTACAGGCAAGTGTGAAACCTGGTTAGGTTCTATGGCTGGTAGAGAATTGCTCTATCCGCGTGAATTTGGTAACATCACTTCTGGTTCTGACAACATGAATACACAAGGTCTTTCTTATAATGCTTTGCGTATTAATGGCGGTCTTTACGGAGCTAAAGGTGCTGACAAGAAAACAGCAAAAGCTGGTGATGTTCTTTTTACAGACGTTTCACTAGAAACTTCTTTTGGTACAAAGATTAAAACAACATGCCGCTACCCATTTATGACAGGTGCTTTAGGTTCTACCTTTATTGCAGCTAAATATTGGGAATCATTTGCAGCAGGTTGCGCTATTTGTGGTGTTCCTGTTGTTGTTGGTGAAAATGTTGTTGGTGTTGACAAGCAAGCCGAACTCAAAAACGGACGCATTGTAAAAGCACCTGAACTAGAACGCCGCATAGACACCTACCTTCGTTACTATGATGGTTATGGTGCACTTATTGTTCAAATGAATGTTGAAGACACTCGTAACGGTGTTGCGCAATACTTAGCTGAAAAGTATGGCGATAAAATCATTCTTGAACTTAAATGGGGTCAAGGCGCAAAGAATATCGGTGGCGAAATTCAAGTTACTGATATTGAATACGCTAAATTCCTCCACTCTCGTGGCTATTTAGTTGACCCAGACCCAACACTTCCTGAAACTCAAGCTGCTTACAAAGCAGGCGCAGTTCACCACTTCGCACGTCACTCACGTCTTGGTTACACAAATCTCAACACAGCAGATCAAGTTGAAAAGAACTTCATCTCACAAGTTGCTTACTTACGCAAACTCGGCTTTAAGAGAATTTCTCTCAAGACTGGTTCATACGGTATGGAACCTCTTGCGCTTGCTATCAAGCTTGCTGGCGAATGCAAGTTAGACCTCCTTACTATTGACGGTTCAGGCGGCGGTACAGGTATGTCACCTTGGGATATGATGGAAACTTGGGGTGTTCCTTCTGTATTATTACATGCAAAAGTTGCTGAATACTGCCAAATCCTTGCTGCTAATGGCAAACGCGTTCCTGACATTTCACTTGCAGGCGGCTTTGCTAAACCAGGTCAAATCTTCAAAGGTATGGCTTTAGCTGCTCCTTACACAAAACTCATTTGTATGGGTCGTGGTATGATGATTCCTGGCTTCTTAGGTGCAAACATTGAAGGTGTTCTACGTCCAGAACGCCGTCAAGCTGTAAACGGAAACTGGGATGCTCTTCCAAAAACAGTTTCTGACCGCGGCAACACAGCTGAACAAATCTTCTCAGGCTACCACGCTGTAGAAGCGAAGTTAGGTAAAGCTGAAATGAAGAATGTGCCTTTCGGTGCTATTGCTATGTGGACAAACTTAGACCGTATTGGTGCTGGTTTACAACAAATCATGGCTGGCGCGCGTAAGTTCAACTTACAAGAAATCACACGCACTGACATCTATTCAGGCAACCGTGAAATCGAAAGAGAAACAGGCATTCCTTTCATCACTGATTACCAAGATGAAGTGGCAAAAGCTATCTTACTTAAGTAATTTTAGATACTGAAAAATAAAGGGCAGGAATTTTTTCCTGCCCTTTTTTTATATTTAATTACTTCTTACTTTTTTGCTTCTTCCAAAACAAGAGGTAAAAGCTCGTCTATATGTGAGACTGTATGAATCTTGATTTTCTTTCTCAATTCTTCTGGAACTTCTTCTATATCCTTTTTGTTTTGTGCTGGTATAACCGCATGTTTTAATCCTCTTGCAACACCCGCAAGCAGTTTTTCTTTAATACCACCTACTGGGAGCACACGACCTCTTAATGTGATTTCGCCTGTCATGCAAAGGTCGGCACGAACTGACCTCCCTGTCAAGGCAGAAATAAGAGCTGAAGCCATAGTGACACCTGCTGACGGCCCGTCTTTTGGAGTTGCGCCTGCGGGAACATGCACATGAATATCTAATTTTTCATTAAAGTCTTCTTCAATGCCCCATTCCTTAGCATGCGCTCTTGCGTAAGAAAGAGCCGCTGTTGCGCTTTCTTTCATAACATCACCTAATTGGCCTGTAAGAGTAAGGCTGCCCTTGCCCTTCATTGTGCTCACTTCAACATAGAGCACTTCGCCGCCAACCTGTGTCCAAGCAAGACCTTGTGCAACACCTGGCTGTAAGTGTGAATCCTTTTCTTCATCAAGATAGCGTGGTATACCAAGAAGACTTTCAACAAGTTTTGGCGTCACGCTAAACTTTGCTTTCACGCCTTCTGCTTTCTTTCTCGCTAACTTTCTGCAAACAGAACCTATTTCACGCTCAAGATTACGCAAGCCTGCTTCTCTTGTATATTTATGTATAATTTCCTCAAGAGCCTTTTTATTGAACTTGATGTCTTCTTTTTTGAGTCCATTTTCATCAACTTGCTTTGGCACGAGATATTTTTCAGAAATAGCAAGCTTTTCTTGTTCTGTATAGCCTGAAAGTGATATGATTTCTAACCTGTCTCTTAAGGCATTTGGTATATTTTCCAAATGGTTAGCAGTACAGATAAAGAGAACTTTTGAAAGGTCAAAAGGCACATTGAGATAGTGGTCTGAGAAGTTGACATTTTGTTCTGGGTCTAATACTTCAAGTAAGGCTGAAGAAGGGTCGCCCCTATAGTCAGAAGCAAGTTTGTCAATTTCATCTAAAAGAATAACAGGATTCTTCGTTCCAGCCTGCTTGAGAGCTTGAATCAATCTGCCTGGCATCGCGCCTATATAGGTTCTTCTGTGGCCGCGAATTTCAGCTTCGTCACGCATGCCACCAAGAGAAAAACGCTGAAACTTTCTGCCCATAGCACGCGCAATTGACTTTCCAAGCGAAGTCTTACCCACACCCGGAGGGCCCGCAAAACAAAGAATTGAACCCTTTGTATTTGGATTTAATTTGCGCACTGCCAAAAATTCCAAGATACGGTCTTTTATTTTTTCTAGTCCATAATGGTCTTCATCAAGTATTTGTTTTGCTTTTGGAATATCTAAGATGTCCTTAGAGCTTTTCTTCCAAGGCAAGTCTACAAGCCATTCTAAATAAGTACGAATAACAGAAGCTTCTGAAGAGTCGTTATTCATTGTTGAAAGTCTTTTGAATTGCTTGTCGGCTTCTTTTTGCACATCTTTTGGAAGACCTGCCTTGAATAAGGCTTGTTGCAAACCTTCAAGCTCTTCTTCAGCTGAACCTCTTTCGCCTAATTCATTGCGTATGGCTTTTAATTGTTCACGCAAATAATAGTCTTTTTGCGCTTTATCCATACCATCCCTTGCCATGCCTTGAATGTGTTCTTGCATAGTGGCAATTTCTATTTCATGCGCAAGGAAATTATTAATCATACGCAATCTTTCAAGTGGATCTAAG
>CAYJHE010000115.1:6696-7540 GCA_964369675.1 uncultured Desulfovibrionaceae bacterium
CGCATATTTGTTGCAATAATGTCGGCAAGTTTACCCGGCGCATTTATACTATTGAGCGCAGACATAATGTCAAACAATGGAATACCACGAAGTTGAAGTATTTTTTCACTTTGCTCACGCGCTAAACGCACTAAAGCTTCTCTGTCAACTTTGTTTTCTTCATTTTCTACTTGCTCTTCTTGCAAAAGTTCTATCTTTGCATTCAAAAAAGGCTCATTTGCGTAGAATCGCAATGCTCTTGCTCTTGAAAGACCCTGAATAAGCAACTTTGCTTGCCCATCTTGCGGTCTTACCATGCGTAAAATCATCACAACCACACCTGTTTCGTATAAATCTTCAGGGCCTGGTTTGTCTACTTCAGAGTTTTTTTGCGTACAAATAAAGAGCATGCGATGCGATGCAAGAGATTCGTCAATGGCATCAAGGGCAAAGGCTCTTGTTTCGTGCAAGGGCACTATCATTGAATTGTACACAATAATATCTTTAAGTGGAAGCACAGGCATTTGCGTTGGAATGGCTTCGTTGGAAAGTGAAAAATCTTGCTCTGCCTGCATTTCAGTAATTATTGGCTTCAAAACTCTGCCATCAGCTGTTTGAATGGAAATATTCTTACGCGATGCACGTTTTTTGCGATTTCTTGCATGACCGTCTTGCTTAACTTGAAACCTTTCCTTGCCCTTCGCTAGAAGTTCAAGAAGTTTTTCTGCAAATTCATCACTTGCATTAAGCACTTCAATCATATCGTCAGAAGATGCGTCTCGCTCATTTTCTTCGCTCGCGTTAGCTTTCTTTCTTGTTTTTCTTTTCTTAGGCTTTTCGACTGGTAAATTGTCTGCTAACTCGT
>CAYJHE010000116.1:0-7520 GCA_964369675.1 uncultured Desulfovibrionaceae bacterium
ATGACCTTGTTAAAGAAATGGTTAATATATGTGCAAAATATAATACGCCTCATAAATATATTAAGATTGAACTTACTGAAAGTATTGATAAAATGGATTTTGATTTTTACCATGAAAAAATAGCGAAATTAAATGAATTTGGCTTTGAAATCTCGCTTGATGATTTTGGTGCAAAGCATTCTAACCTTCTAATGCTCACAATGGCAGAATTTTCAGAGGTAAAAATAGACAAAGGGCTTATTGATAATATCACAATAAGTGCAGAAAACCGCACTGTAGTGAGAAATATTATTAAAACTATCAAAGAGTTAGGGAAGTCTTCTTGTGTGGCTGAGGGTATTGAAAGCAAAGAACAAGTGCAATACTTACAAGATTTAGGCTGTGATTACGCTCAAGGTTACTATTTTTATAAACCAATGCCTGTAGAAAACTTTCTTGAAGAGTATAAAAAGAATAAGGCTGAAATCTCTACTTCTATAGATATGATAGGCAGCAACTTTAAGGAAAATAATTTCTCTGTCAACTATGACGAACTTTACTTGTCTATTGAAGCTATGCCTCTTTGTATGAATTTAATGAATCATAAAAGAGAAAATATCATGTCTAATTCGTATGCAGCAGAATTATTTGGATTAAAAAGCAAGTCTGAATATCTTAAAAATTTTGCCAGCCTTTCACCTGAAAGACAACCAGACGGTAGAATGTCTGGCGAAGCCGCACTTGCCTATATTAATAAGGCTAGAAATAGTGGCTATGCAAAATTTAATTGGATGCATTGTAAGCTTGATGGAGAGGAAATTCCTTGCGAGGTTACTCTTGTAAGACTTGATGTAAAAAGCGAAGACGGTGACCATCTTATTGCCGGTTATGTAAGAGATCTTCGCTCGCAATTTGCAAATGTAAGAGAAGAAGACTCTGCAAGTACCTACTTTTTTAATGAAGTTTCTGATAAAACTCTTTTCAATACTATTTCAGAAATTGCAGCTGAATTTTTCTGGGTCTATAGCAATAAAACAAAGACCATTCAATTCTTTGGAAAAGGTGTTGAAATACTTGCTCTTCCTCCTGAAAAACTTGCCTTTCCTACAGCAATATACGAAAAAAATATTGTTCCTGACGAATATTCTGATATTTTTATGGACTTTACGCGTGCAATGGAAGAAGGCAGATATCTCCCTATTGAACTAGACTTTAATCTTCCTGGCGGCGGGGCCAAGCATTTTAGAATTGACTATAGAACCCTTTTTGATAGCAACAATAAAGCCACTTTTTCAATAGGAAAAACAGCTGTGATGCCCAAAAAAGAATGAGAGTTTTAAAATAGACTCTAGTTAAGGCAAAAATTAAACAAATACTGTAAATTAAGTATGTAAAGTGAGATACTTATGAATAGATTTATATATTGGCTGAATAATTCTCCAATACAAAAGAAGTTTAAGCCACTTCAGGTTTTTATCATATTAAGTGTTGTTTTTATTAGTGCTTTTTCTTTTTTCTCTGTTTTTATGGTAAATCAATCCTCTGAAAGAATCATAGAAGAAAATGTAAGGCACAAAGAACAATTAAGTGCAATTATTAGAAATATGTATGGCTGCCGTGTTTTAGGGCGCGAGATTTTATTGCAAGAAGATCTCACTGTAAGAAAGCAACTTTATGATAAATATTTAGAATCATTTGCAGAACTTGACACGCGTATGAGTAATTATTCTGACATTCTATCAGGTTCACAGTTGACTGAATTTAAACGCATTATTGAAGAAAAAAATGTATATGAAGAAAGCATGATACTTTCAGCAGATATTTGGATGGGGGGCGGCGATTACGCTGACGCTCTTTATGCACTGCAAGTAGTAACACCTATTGCAAATGAATTTTTTGGAAGTATTGACGACTTTTCGCACAAAGAAGAAAGACTATTAAATGTCGCACTAGAAAAAAATAGCAGGCTTGTTTCTTGGATTTTTATATCTGGACTATTCATTAATATTCTTGTCATTGCTGCTGTTATTATCTTTATTAAATTCTTTTCGAAAAAGATGAGTTTGAGTTTGGTGAAGCTTGAAAAAGCCATGTCTAAAATTGCTGAAACAGGCAATATGAAAACTGAAATTCCGAATGAACTCTATTCAAAAGATGAAGTTGGAAGAATAGCAAATGTTGCTAATAAGATGAAAACTATGTTGCTTGAATATTCCTTCAACGATCCCTTGACAGGCGGTTTAAACACAAAGGCATATCATGAAGAATTGAGCGATATTTTTCAAGATGAACACACAAATAAAGATATTTGGTGTGTTATTTCAGATATGAATAATCTAAAGCTTATAAACGATGCTTTTGGTCACATGGAAGGCGATAATGCTATTAGAACTTCATACTTTTTCTTAAATGATAATTTTAAAGAATACGGCAAAACCTATAGAATAGGCGGTGATGAATTTGTCACACTTTTGCAAGCTTGCTCAAAAGAAGATGTAGAAAAAACTATTTATACAATTAACAAGCAAGTTGAAAAAAGAAATGAAAGCACTGAAAAGAAGTTTTCGATTGCCTTTGGTTTTGGCTATTTTGATGGGAAAACCTTCCAAGAATACAGTGAGTTTTTTAAAGTTGTAGATAAAAAAATGTATGAAAATAAGCAAGAGAGTAAGCAAGCAAGATTAAATGCGCGCGTTGTCAATCCACTAGAAAAAGATTTTGAATAATCATTGTGCTTTTCTCTTGCTTTGACTTAGAGCATGCCAGCACAGATGTATTTTTTTCACTTTAAAGGGTCTTGCAAAAGAGCATGAACTATTGTCCTGCACAGCAAGAGAAAGACTTCTTTCGTGAATGCGGTGTTGGAAGCGCACTTTAGTTTAACCTTATTATAATGGATAAGGTCAACTAAAGTGATTTACAGAATTAAATTCTGGCAAATTATAAATCTGGATATATTTATTTCTTATTATGATTTTGCATAAGAAAGCGCTTCTTCTTCAAGCTGTCTTTGCTCTTCTTTGCTAAGAGAAAGCGCATTTGCAAGGCCGTCTAAGTAGGAGCGTTCCATAAAGGAATCTATATTCACAGCTGCACACGAAAGCCTGTAGAGGTCAAAACCTTCTTCTTTATTCACAACTCTTGAAGCCAAGGAATGCGGATCTATAGGCTTTTGAATAAAAGCATCAACTATTTCAGCCATTTCTTGATTAGGGAAAAGAGCTTCTATAGCATTGTGTATAGAATTTCTTTCTTCTTCGTCTATGTGCCCATCAGCCCTTGCGGCATAAATCATGGCTTCAAGCAATAAAAGTGCTGTGTTTTGCGCAGGGGCAAGAGCTTTGGGGCTAGAAGCTTGCTGATAGCTAGATTGCTCTGTCTGCATTACAGTTGTAGAACTTTGTGACCATTTTTGGTAAAATGACCATGCAAGACCGCCAAGAGCAGCAGCACCGCCAACTTTTATAGCTGTTTTTGCCACTTTCTTTGTAGATTTACTTGTAAAAAGTGCGCCAAGTAAGCCGCCAACAGCAGCAGAACCAAGCAAGCCGCCTATGCCGCCTGTGTTTGCATTTTGTAGCTTTTCTTTTGCCATTGAGCCAACATTTCCAAGACTTTGCGTGCCTTGCTTTAAGCTTTCGCCTATATTTCCACCTAAAGCTGAATTTATTGTATTTCCTATATCGCTAAGATTGCCACTTTTTATTTGGTCTAAAATATTTTTCATGTTTTACCTCAAAATTTTATATTTATAGCTTTATTAATAAGGGTATTTGAAGAGCAATGCAAGTATTTAATTTAAAGTCTCTAATGTATAATTTATGCACTTGTGTTTTTGTAGATAATTTTTATCTTATAACAAAATTACTCACTTTTTCATTTTATAACACACACTAAATCAAAGTTAAACATTTTTTAATATCTTAATAATAAGCAATTCATAAAAGCGCAAAAAGTATATTATGGGAAATGGAAAATAAAAAGCCATATCTTAGGATATGGCTTTTTTCTTACTTCTTCATGCTACGCTTAGAAGCTTTGAGTGGGTTGACCTTTGCTACAACTTCTTTTGGAAGTGTTGGGATAAGGTGTTTATTTTCTTCAAATACTTTTTTGTAATCAATATTTAATGCCTTCATTCTTTCTTCCATAGGTTTGCGTGAAGAAACTCTGTTTGGGTCAGAAATATTTTTGTCTAAATATTTGCTTTGTGTGAGGTACAAACCTCTTTGATCGATTGCGAGAAGAAGTTCTTGTTCGTTTTCTATAACTTCTTGTAAAATCATAACTTTTGCTGTTCCGAAACGTGTAATCATTTTTTTTCCTTTTATTATATTGTTTGCAAAATATAGTTAGATATATCTAACTATTCACCTAAAAAAATTAAGCAATGCGCTTTTCATTTTTTGCAAAATGAAGAAACTTTTCAGCTAAAACAGAAGGTGCAATATCTACTGTTGCTTTTTCTGTGATATTTAAAAAAGAAGATTCATTCATTGGCAAAGAAGCGTTCGCTCTTTCTAATTCCTCTTCAAAGGCTTGTCTAAGCTTGTTGAAAGATTCTTCAATTTCAGGGTAATTATTGTCTTCACGCCAAGGCAAACGGATTTTTTGCTCCCATAATTTGCCTTTATGCGATACAATTTCAAGACGATAGAAATCTTTATACACAGGATTTTTGCTTCTTTCGTCAACATTTGGATAGCAATATTCTCGCCAAGATTCCACAGGTTCAGGTATGCTTGAAGCTATGATAACAGGCGGAAGAGCAAGCGCTTTTTCAAATTTATCTACGCTAAAAGAATAGGTTAAAATAGGGCGTAAATTGCCTCTTTCTTTATTAATGCTCCATTCAATTTTCATTCTATACTCCATTTCTTTTATTATTTCAAATAGATAATATCCCCAAAGGGAAGTTTTTGTTTTAAAGAACTTGTTGAAATCCATAACACAGGGTAGAGCGGTTCTTCTGGAAAAAGCGTGCACTCAAAATCAGTGAACCACAAAAGGCAGGCAGGCTGTATGTTTTCTTTTTCAAGGTAGAGTGGAATATCCCTATACGAAGTTCCGCCGCCGCCTTGAACAGAAAGCATGAGTGGTCTGTCGGCTCTTGTGTATTCTTCATGCCTTTGTACCTTAGTGTCGTGATACATAATAAACAAGTTACTGTCGTAAGCTTCTAAAATACTTTCTAATTCTGTGCAGAACATGCTAAGAAGGCTGTCGTTCACTGAACCAGAAGCGTCTATTGCAAGTGCCATTGTTTGAATGCGTGGTTCTTTGCGTGAGGGTAGGTAAATATCTTGTGAAATATAACGCCTATTTGGCATTGACCATGTGAAATCGCCGTCATTGCAATTTTCAATAAATCTTTGTAAGAGATCTTGCCAGTTGAGCTGAGGTCTGAGTGTTTTTTTGTATAAACGCAATAATCCTAAAGGTATATCACCATGACTTTGCGCGCTTTGCATGGCTTGTGTGAGCTGAATAAGTGATTCTTGCTCTGCTTTTTGCTTATTTTCGTTGTTTTCTTCTGATAAAAGGGGATGGTCTTTTATTTCTCCAAAAAAAGAAGCTTCTACACTTTCTTTCACTTTTGAATTAGAATCAACGCTACCTTCGCTTGCTCCCTTATTTTTTTCTAAGCTTTTTTCTTCATCGCTTTGGCTTTTTTCAGTATTTGACTTCTCACTATTTTCTTGTTCTTGTTCCTTACTTTCAGGATTGTCAAGATTGCCGCCACCAGATGCATCATCACTTTTATCTGTTTGTTCAGCTACTTGTGCGCTTTGTGCGCCGCCATGTATATCTTGATCGTAAAGACTTTGAAGTCTCGTGTAGATTTCGTCAACACTCATATTATCATAAGCCTTATCGTGTTTGAGAAAGCTTTCGGGGAGCTTGAAGCCAGCATCTTTTAAAAGGCTGTTTATCGCATGGTCGCAAGCCTTATTCCACAACTTTAAATCTCTGCCATTTCTTCTTAAATGGTGGTTACAAGCAATATGTAAAAGTTCATGTGCTTGCGAAGCCATAAGGTGTTCGTTTGACAAAATAGAAACAAAATGAGGGTTATAGGCAAGGGTTTTGCCGTCTGTCCACAGATTTTCGCACTCTTTATCCGCTTTGAGTTCAAGCTTTAAAGCCAATGAGCCAAAAAAAGGATGCGAGAAAAGAAGCTCAGAACGCGCTTTTTGCATACGTTGTAAAGCTACTTCTTCAAAATTTGCTTGCTCGGCTTTAACTATTTCTTTCATAATTTTCTATCTACATAAGCACATGTGAGTTTTTTTGCGCCCAAGAAGCAAAAGCTGGGCTATTAACAAGGCTTTGGTCTTGACAAACAGCAGTGCGCAACAATAAAACTGAAAATTCAACTGGCATACGCAAAGCGTATTGAACTATATTTTCAATATTATTGCTTGTGGTTTTTGCGCCAAGAGCTTCGCTTAAAGCATAAAGAGTGGCGGGGTCAGAAGGAACTTGTACTTTTTCAGGGTCAGCAATAATGCTTTCTACAGTTGGCAAATCGCGCCAAATTTTTAAAAATCCCATAAATTCTGTTGCAGCAGCCATGCCTATAGTGCCTTGAAAGAGTTCGTATTCAACACTTTCATGGGGTACAGCTTCAAGGATTTTTGAAACAAATTCCCAAGAACGCGGCGAAGCAAAAGCCTTTGATGATATTTGCGGGTCAAAATCGTGAAGAAGTTTTGGTCTAAAGCGTAAAAAAGCAATGATTTCTTTACGAATATTTGCTTTTTCAGCCCATAATATCCAGTCTTCTGTAGAAGTTTGCATTTCAATATGCACCATTCTATTAGCAAGAGCCGTTGGCATACGGTGTGTGACCGCTCTGTCCTTGTCGCCATTTCCTGCGGCAATCACAGTCCAGCCCTCTGGTAAAATATATTCGCCTATCTGCCTATCTAGGATAAGTTGATAGCAAGCTGCCTGCACTAAGGGCGGAGCAGCATTTAATTCATCAAGAAAAACAATGCCTTTATCCTTTGAATCTTCCTTTGGTAAGAAAGAAGGAGGGCACCAAGCCGCTTTTTTATCCTCTGTGATGTGAGGCAAACCGCGTAAGTCTACGGGGTCTAGCAAAACAGCTCTTATGTCTATAAGTTTATAGTTTTTCATTTTCGCAACCTGCGAAATTATTTGACTCTTACCAATGCCAGGCGCGCCCCAAATAAAGCTTGGCTGCTGTATGTCAATAAGTGTATTTAATGAAGAAATTGTTTCTGCTGGTGTCACAAAAGTTCCTTTTTGCTAGGGTTAGTCGAAGCTAACCTACATGTTAAAAAAAATAGTTCCGTAGCTAATTTTAGCTAAAAAAATTAGATTGTCAATAATAAGTTTAATAATTCAAATTTTTAAATGTTTTATTTTAATATATGATTTTATATAGTTAAAATACTATCCCCACTTATTCTCAAATATTGAATAAGTGGGGACAAATAAAATATATGTGATGGTCGGGTAAAATATATGTAATGGTCGGGATGGCGGGATTTGAACCCACGACCACTCGCCCC
>CAYJHE010000117.1:0-7451 GCA_964369675.1 uncultured Desulfovibrionaceae bacterium
ATATACCAAGTTTGCCCAAGCACAGTATCCTTAACAGAAACCTGCATTGCAAGCAAGGCATCTCTGATTTCGTCAGACTTTGCGTAGTCCTTATTTTCTCTTGCTGCTTTTCTTTCTTCAAGTAAATTTTCTACTTGTGTAATATCGATATTTAATCTTCTTGCGTGGGCGAGTTTTAGCTCTTCTAAGAAGATACTTGGTTCTGTATTGAGAATGCCTAAGATAGTAGTCCAGTCGAGCGTAAACTCAAGGAAATCTTTGAGTAATTTCTCTGCTTCAGGAGCTGAAATGAGAGTCTTTGTTTCAAGCACTCTATTGAGTAAACGCACAGCAGAAAAAATATGCCCAATAGCCGCGGCTGTATTGAAATCATCGTACATTGCAGCATAGAAATCTTGCTTGATAGCGGCATATTCAGAATAAATACTGTCTTCCCATGTTTGTGATTTTTTCTTGAGATTTGGCAAGGCTTCTTTAGTTAATGCAACACATTCATAGATTTTCTTCAATGACTTTTCTGCTTCGTCTAAGGCATCAAAGGAAAAATCAATTGGTGACCTATAATGCTTTGTAAGAAGAAAGAAGCGCAAAGCTTCGGGCAATCTGTTTTCTAAAATATCGCGTATAGTCTTGAAGTTATTGAGACTTTTTGACATTTTTTCTGAATTTATCTGCACAAAACCATTGTGCATCCAATAATGCGCAAATTCTTGCCCAAGTGCTGCTTCTGATTGCGCTATTTCATTTTCATGATGAGGGAAGATTAAATCTTGCCCGCCACCGTGTATATCTAAAGGCAGGTCCAAGGTTTTTTCGCTCATAGCTGAACATTCTATATGCCAACCAGGACGCCCCTTACCCCAAGGCGAATCCCAAAAAGGCTCATTCGGCTTAGCAGACTTCCACAACACAAAATCAAATGGATTTTCCTTGTTTTCATCAACTTCAATGCGCGCGCCAGCTTGCATATCTTCAAGTGTTCTACCTGATAACTTGCCGTAATTTTTGAACGAATCAACTCTAAAATTCACATCGCCTGTCTTTGTAGCATAGGCATGCCCTTTTTCGATAAGCCTTTGAATAATATCTATCATTTCAGGTATATATTCAGTTGCTCTTGGCTCAATATCTGCTCTTTGCACATAGAGTTTATCCATATCTTCATGAAAAGCTTGCATATATTTTTCTGCAATTTCTTTTGAAGAAAGATTTTCTTGATTAGCTCTATTGATGATTTTATCGTCTATATCAGTGAAGTTACGGACAAAGGTTACATCGTAATTTAAAAAACGTAAGAATCTTGAAATGACATCAAAAACTACAGAAGAGCGTGCGTGCCCTATGTGCGAGAGGTCATAGGCTGTGATACCACATGAATACATGCTCACCTTGCCAGGTTTTTGTGTTTTAAATTCTTCTTTTTTTCTTGTAAGTGTGTTATATACTTGCATATGTTAACCTATTCTTTAGAGGGTGAGCGCTTTGGCTATACGTTCTTGAACTTTATCTTTTCCAAGTAAGGAAGCGATAAGAGCGAGGGAAGCTCCACTTGACTGCCCTGTTAACGCACAACGAAGTGCAGGCCCTATATTTTTAAACTTGAGATTGTTTTCTTCAACAAAGGAATGAATACAATGGTCTAATTCTTCTGCTGTAAAACTTGTTATAGCTGAAAATTTTTCAGAAAGCTTCTCAAGCAAAGCCTTGCTTTCTTCATTTAAAGATTTTAATGCTTTTTCTTCATATGGCAAGCTTTCGCTATTGAGTACATTATTTGCAAATGCTTCAATTTGACTTGAAAGCATGGCTAAATTATTGGCTCTATCTTTGAATAAAGGGAGTAATTGCAATGCATTTGATGAAATTTCAGTAGAATTTGAAACATGAAAATCTTTTAATAAAGCAAGAATTTCTTCGTCACTACTTTGTTTAATATAGTGCGCATTGAGCCAGTCAAGCTTTGCTGGGTCGATGCGTGATGGCGAAGCATTGAGATTAGTTCCGTCAAATAATGAGATTAATTCTTTTAGTGTAAAGATTTCATCATCGCCGTGTGACCAACCTAAACGCACGAGATAGTTGACTAAAGCTTGAGGAAGCAAGCCGTCTTGCTGGTATTCAATCACAGCTCTTGCGCCATTTCTTTTAGAAAGTTTTTGCCCGTCTGGGCCTAAAATCATGGGAACATGCCCAAATATTGGTGCTTCCCAACCCATTGCTTTATATATCAATAATTGCTTTGGTGTATTTGCTACATGATCGTCACCGCGCAAGGCGTGTGAAATTTTCATGTCGTGGTCATCAACAACAACGGCAAGGTTGTAGGTAGGCATATTGCCAGATTTTGCTGGCCTGCGTAGAATCATATCATCTAATTCATTGACATCTGTAACAATTTGTCCTTTTACCATGTCGTCAAAAACAACTTTTCCTTCTTGCGGCAATTTCAAGCGCACAACGGCATCTTCAGAAAATGGAAGATTTAATTCCCTACATTTTCCGTTATAGCGTGGTTTTTCGCCCTTTGCTTTGGCTTCTTCACGCATAGCGTCCACTTCATCGGGAGTGCAAGTGCAATAGTATGCAGAACCACTTTCAAGCATACTTTCAATTACTTCATTATGCCTTGGCGCTCTTGTGCTTTGGTAGACAAGTTCTGTGTCCCAGTCAAGCCCAAGCCACTTCATTGAAGCAAGAATTGAATCGGTATATTCTTGTTTTGAGCGTTCTGTATCTGTGTCTTCTATGCGTAAGACAAAATCACCATTTAAGTGTTTTGCTAAAAGCCATGAAAAGATGGCAGTTCTTGCGCCGCCAATATGCAAATGTCCTGTTGGACTTGGAGCAAAACGCGTGACTATTTTTTGAGATGTTGACATAAAAATTCCTCTATATTTTTTGAATGCTTACAGTGTATTTCTTAAGAAAATCAACAGGATAGTAGCTGTGTTTTGCTTGTCTTAAGCCTTGTAATCCAAGGTCTTGCTCTCTGTTGATAAGTTCAAAATCTTTCACTGTATTTAGTATAAAATATTTATTGATTGCCTGATACACACCGTGAAAGTTTGCATCTGCTTTCTCAAAATGCACTACAAAAGTCTTGTCGTCAAGCTTTTCCCCTAGTGTAAAGGCAATGAGCTTTTGCTCGTGATAGAGTGTACCGCCAATAAGCGAAGGAAAGTCTGCCATATTTTCAAAAAGATATTTTGTGCCTTCAAATTCGGCATTCAAAATTTCTTCGTATCTGCAATCATTTGCCTTACACCATTTTTCTTGCAAGTCAAGGATTTCATTCTTCATTTCTTCGCTGATTGTGTGGTCAAATTCTCTATAGTCAAGCTCATAATTATCAAGAAATTTATTCACATGATTTCTTTTCTTGCTATACTTGTTTCCCTTAAGTAGAGCCAAGCTTTCCCTGCTGTAAAGATATTCAAACTCATCTTCGTTTTCTTCTATTGTGCACGCATCTTTAAATTGTGCAGACAAAATATCCTTAAGCTTTTCGGGTACTCTATAAAGGGTCATGCCCTGAGTTATAAAGTCAATTTTTGTGAAATCTATATTGTCCCAATCTCCTAATGGCGCGTAATAATTATTATAACTATTTTTTAGCCAAAGCAAATCATAGCCCTCTGCAAGGCTAAATTCATAAAAATTATTCCATACAAGAAGATTCACAAAGGTAAAATCAGCTGTTTTTTGTGGACAAGCTGAAATATATTTTGTGCATAATTCTCGGTGCTTATACGAAAGCGGTATAAAGTTCATTGTATTCTCATTTTGCATTTTTGCAATCCTTATTCATTGCGTATGTATACCAAGGGCGGCGATAAAAAACATAAAACATAGCTATGCATTGATACACTGTGGAAATAAGCATCGCCAAATAAACCCCTTTTGAGCCCATCTCAAAATAGTGCGCAAACATATAAGCTAAGGGAAGGCGAATGCACCATACGCCACTTGTATTGAAAATCAGTGAAAAAACTGTCGCTCCTGCGCCTGTCATAATCCCTGACATAACCATATTTCCAATGGTAAATGGTGTAGAAAAGATATTAAAGATAAGATACCATCTAATATTATAGATAACTTTTGAATCGTCAGTGAAAAGTCTTGCCAATTCTTCTATAAATGGCAACATGATAAAGCCCACTGTACTCATGATAAATATGCCTGTCAAACAGACAGTTATCCCTATTTTTTTTGCTTCAGACACATTACCTGCACCAAGAGCATGCCCAACAAGAATAGCAGCCGTAGCATTAAAGGCAACTGCGGGCATGAAAAGAATTGATTCTATGCGCATGCCTGCTGTAAGTCCTGCTAGAACAGCTGTGCTGTCTTGCACTGAGGCAGCAACACCAAAGAGAACAAGATAACCAGTTTGCCAAAGTGCCTGCATAGCAAAGGCTGGTGCAGCTACTTTAAAAAGATAGGGTGAAGCCTTCTTAATCCATTTAAATGAGAGTATACGCAAAGATGAAAGAAGTTTTTCCTTGATGAGTATTGCAATTGATAGAAAAGCACCTATAAATACAGCAAAAAAAGTTGTCCATGCAACACCTGCTATACCGTAAGATGTAAAGCCAAAATAGCCCAGCCCAAAGGCGAGGTCTCCAAAGAGATTAAACATACAAACAATAAAACCAATTAATAAAGGTCTCTTAACAAGTTTTGCCGCTCGAAAGAGCACATTTGAGACAAAATATAGATAATGAAAAGGAAGGGCAAGAAGTAAGAGATCCCAAAAATAAAGGGCTATAGGTTGCACTTCTTTTGGGATATTTAGTGTTGTGAGTATAAAAGCACCTAGTGAAAAGCCAAGTAAGGAAAAAAGTAAAGCAAGTAAGAGTGCAATAATAAGGACAAGAAGAATGTATTTCTTAGCTCTTGCTTGCTTTTTTGCGCCTAAGGATTGAGAAATAACAGCCATAGCACCCGAACCAAGACTCATAGCAAGCACCATTACAAAAGCTTGAATTTGCCCAATAACACCAATTGAAGCTTGCACAGGCGCAGAGATTCTCCCTGCAACCCATGTGTCTGTGAGGCTGACAAAAAGTGTCGTAAACATAAGCAGAACTTGTGGGATAACTAATGAGGAAATCTCTTTCCAGTTCACGCTTTGCATAAAGGATTTTGTCTTTTCTATCTTTGTCATTATTTAAGCTTTTTGCCGCTTTCTTTAAAATTCCCTTGCCTTCTTTGAAAGCAAGCTTACTGCCATGAGCTATTGCAGGTAAACTGTATTAATTAGATAAAGTATGTTATTTTTGATTTGGATATAGTAAACATATTTTACTATTTAATAAAGTATAAATTAAAAATAAAAATAAAATTAAAACAAGACATTATGAGAATTACTTTTTTTATAATTTTCTCACATTTCTCTTTTCTTATCAAAAACTAAAAAAAGGACTTAATTTTATTAAGTCCTTTTTCCTACTAGAATACAAATAAGCTATATTTTTCAACAACTTGAGAAAGCAATTCGTCTTCATTAGGCAACTTGCCTGTTTTTAATTTAGAATAAATAAGGTCACCATTAATTTCAACTTCAAAAGAACCGCTTGTACCACAAATTAAATCTACTTCCGCATCAACGCTTTCTTTTATTTTTGCAGCTAAACTAGCTGCTTTTTCTTCCAAACCTCAAGCTACACAATAAGTGATTGTTGTTTTCATGTGAACTCCTTTTCTTTATAAGTTTTTTCTCATACATTTATACCATTTTTTCTGCGCGAAGTCAAAAAGTGATTATGCTTCTACTAATACCAATATTTTGAACATAGTGCATAAGAATAAACTTTCACTGTAAAGTCTCTTCTAAGAGAAATAATTCTCACAAAAAAAGTAAAAATGTAGTCATGACTACATACGAAAAACTGAGCTTGTTATATTATGCACTAAGTAATTAACTTTCATAAGGAGAAGAGTATGAAAGCAGTTGTTTCAAACACAAATCTTAAAGGCATGCTTTACAGCTTTATCATTGCAGCTATTGGCACATTCTTGATGCACAATCCAGAATCTGCACAAATCACAGGTTTTTGGTTTATCACCTTTTTAGCCATTTCTTTCTTTGCTTTTGAGCCAATTCCAAATGCTATCACAGCAATTATGCTGATGTTTTCATTTGTTATTTTCAAAATAGCAACACCTGACATTGTTTTTGCAGGTTGGACCACCTTTGTGCCTTGGTACATGGTTGCAGGTCTTTGTATTGGTTTAATTGTTGATAAAACGGGCTTTGCTCAGCGTATTTCGCTTTTGATTATCAGTAAAATCGCAAAAACTCCCTTTCTTTTATTTCTCTCATTCTTTGTTGCAGGTTACATTCTCAATGCCATAGTACCTGATGGATTCACTACTACTATTGTTTTTGCTATGCTCGGTCTTAGCATTTGTTCTGCGCTCAAACTTGAGCCTAATTCAAAAGCATCTTCTGCTATTATGCTTACTACTTATTTTGCTGGTATGAGTATTGGTTACAACTTCTTACCAAATGGACTTGGTATTATTGGTATACAAATGCTCAAAGAAGACGGCTTTACTGTAACTTGGCTTCAATTCCTTATTGAAAACCTCTCTCTTATGACTGTTTCAGGTTTTGCTTCAATGATGATTGCCTATATTTATGGACGTACTGAAATAGCCATTCAAATAGCAGAAGCTTCTAAGCTTGCAAAAACAGAACTTGAAAAGATGGGCAAGGTCACAAAAAGAGAAATCTTAGCTGTTGCGCTCTTTATTTCTGCTGTTGCGTCATTGATTTTAGAACCATATCACGGCTTGAATGGTCTTTTCTGTATTTCTGCAGTTATTCTTTTAGCCTTTTTTCCACCTATCAACCTTTTGGAAAAAGAAGATATAAATAAACTTAACTTCGGCATACCAATTTTTATTGCAGGCTGTATGTCAATTGGTATTGTTGCAGGTTCTCTTGGCATTCCAGCATGGCTTTCACAGCAACTTCTCCCTATTCTTCAGCAAATCAAGAGCCCTGAAATGGCTTCTTTATTTGGTTATATTTCAGGTGTTTTGGCAAACTTTGTTCTTACACCAGTTGCAGCTTCTTCAACTCTCACCCTTCCAATGGCTGACTTAGCGCTAGAAATGGGCTTTACTATCAAACCAATGATTTATTCCTTCTTCTTAGGTCTTGACCAATGGTTATTCCCTTATGAATTAGCACCTGCTATCTTTATCTATGCAACTGGCTACCTCAAGATTAAACACCTAGTTATTATGATGATACCTCGTATTATTCTTGGAGCTATATTAGTTTACTTCAACACTATCTTTGTTTGGACACCAATGGGATTGTAAAATAAAAAAAATTCTAAAAAAAACCTGCCTTTGGCAGGTTTTTTTTTATTAAATGAAAAAAGGAAGCATTTCTGCTTCCCTCCGTAGTCTAAGTTAATTTACGATTAACCTACTTT
>CAYJHE010000118.1:0-7308 GCA_964369675.1 uncultured Desulfovibrionaceae bacterium
GCCCCTTTGGTCGCCGAAGGCAAAAAAATAGAACATGGTGCTATAATACTGAAATTCACTGCTTTTTCCTTGCTATATTTTTAAAAGTTCATTACATTGAGATAAACTTTAACAGGGGTTATAAAATGGATATTAGAAAAGTAGTTATTCCGGTGGCCGGGTGGGGAACAAGATCCTTACCTGCAAGTAAGAACATTCCAAAAGAAATGCTCCCAATTTACAATAAACCTGTAATTCAGTATATAGTTGAAGAAGCTGAACTTTCAGGTGTAAAAGACGTTATCTTCGTCACAAATAAAGAAAAGAAAATCATCGAAGATCATTTTGACTACAACTTGCAATTAGAAGCAACACTTGAAAGAGCGGGCAAGGTAGACTTGCTTAAGGTTGTACGCGAAGTAGCTGAAATGGTGAATGTGATGGCTGTGCGCCAAAAAAAGCAATTAGGACTTGGGCATGCTGTGCTATGCGCTGAACATCTTGTTGCAAATGAAGCTTTTGCTGTCATGGTGGGTGATGACTTGATTTTTGATGAAGTGCCAGGTGTCGAGCAATTAGCTAGAGTTGCAAAAAAATATAAGAAATCAGTTGTTGGCGTTATGGAAGTGCCAAAGTCAATGGTGCATAAATACGGCATTGTTTCAGGTAAAGAAATAGACAAAGGCATACTAGAACTTGACGACTTAGTTGAAAAACCAAGCGAAGAAGACGCGCCGTCAAATCTTGCTATCATAGGCAGATACATTCTCACTCCGCGTATCTTCGACCATTTAAAGCAAGTTCAACCAGGACACGGCGGCGAAATTCAGCTTACTGATGCTCTTGCTACTTTGTGTAGAGAAGAGGGCATGATTGCAGTTAAGCTTAAGGGCACACGCTATGATGCAGGAAATTGGATTGACTATATTGCCGCGAACGTGGAATTTGCTCTTAAAGATGAATCTCTCAAAGAGGGATTGGTTAAACGAATTAAGAAGATGATGAAAGAATACAATTAATACATTCATTCTTTTGCGTTTTTTCTTTAATTGTATAGATTTTGGCGACTTCGTGCACAAAATCCTCGCTCGTGAAAAACGTGGTTTTCACATCGCTCGCTAAAGAATTTGTTCACTGCGTTCACACGATCTTAAGTCAAGAAAGTAATTTTGTTGAAAATTCCACAAAATTTATGAATTTATCAAGCGGAAGATAAACTATAACGAGCTCATTCTTTTGCGGTTTTTTGCAAAAATGATTAAATGCTTCTCCCATACTATAATTATGATAAAGTATGGGAGATTTTTTTAAAATAATGTGAAATAATAAGATACTATTGCATACTAGAAAAAAATATGAGGGTGATTTATGCGTATTGTTATACTTGGTGGCAGTGGTTTTATTGGAAAGCATTTAGCAGGGCATTTTTCAAAGCAAGGATATGATATTATTATAACTTCTCGTTCAGGGCAAAAGCTTGGCGGGCAAAATACTGAAAAATGGGACGGCGTAGACGACAAAATTCTTACAGACCTTATCAAGCAAAGTGATATAGTGATAAATCTTGTAGGTGAAAATATAGCCAGAAGAAGATGGAGTGCTGAACAAAAGCAAAATATTCTTTTAAGTCGTGTGCTCTCGGCACGCGCCCTGACATCAAGTCTCAAATCCTTGGAACAAAGAAATGAAAAGCTCCCTTTGCAGGTGATACAGGCATCTGCATGTGCTTATTACGGTCTTTGGGAGAATGTACACACAGCAAGAATTTGTACGGAAGCAACAGAAGAAGGAAGTGGTTTTTTAGCCTATGTCTGTAAAGAATGGGAAAAAGAGACTAAGGCAATAGAAAATTTGAATATAAAAAGAGCTCTCGTGCGTTTTTCCCCTGTTATAGGCAGAGAATATGCTTCGCGGGAATTAGGTGGTTTTCTTGGAAAAATGGCCTTGCCTTTTCGCTATTATCTGGGCGCTGTCATAGGCTCGGGTGAGCAGCCTTTTGCGTGGGTGCATATAGATGATGTGGTACAAGGAATTGATTATATGATCAAAAATAAGCTTGAGGGCATATTTAATATCTCAAGCAAAGAAATCGTCAGTATGCGTGTTTTAACCTATCAACTTGCCGAAAAAATGCAAAAAAAGGCTTTCTTGAAAGTGCCAGACTTTGCTATAAAAGCAGTTTTTGGAGAAATGGCTGAAGAACTTTTTTTAAAGGGGCAAAAAATCGAGCCGCAAAGGCTTATAAAAGAAGGCTACAACTTTCGCTATCCAGAATTAAAAGAAGCACTTAGAGAATGCATAGATTAAGAAAAGCCCGAATTGAGTAATCAAGTGAAACTCAATTCGGGCTTTTTTTTATTCCATTATATTGAGATTAGCTAATCTCTCGTCTAAATACATTCTTTCACTTTCACCAAGTATACCAAGGGCAAAAGCAAGTATAGTCCATAAGTGTATGGCTTTGTAGTCAGAATTAAAATGTTCTGACAAGTCGTGTATTTGCGAGTGGCAGTTATGGCAAGGTGTGATGACATAGTCAGCTTTTGAAGTAAGAATTTGTTCGTGCTTCACTCTGCCAAATTGTCTTCTTGCTTCGGTATAGCCAGATTGCAAATAACCGCCGCCGCCGCCGCAACAATAGTTAGAAGTGCGGTTTGGCCACATTTCAACAACATTTTCTTCGCCAACGCAGGCTGCTAAGGTGTAGCGAATAGCATCAGCTGCTTTATTACCAAAACCTTTGCGCACAAGCTGACAAGGGTCTTGCACAGTAAACTTGATGCCAAGCTTCTTGTTCCAATCTGAAGAGGGTTTTAGTTTGCCTTCGCGAATCCAATCTGCATACTTCATCACAACGGATTCTATATTAAACTTTGCTTCAATGTTAAATCTTTGTATTCCAACCTGGAATGCATAAAGTTCGTGCCCTCATTCGGTGTTGAGCCAAGTCTTTCCCTTGATTCTGTGAACAGCATCTACCTTGTTTTGTACAATTGTTTTCCATGTCTTATCATCAGCAGCAAAAAGGCAATAGTTTTCGGCAGCCCAACCAGAAGATGGATATGTCCAGTCCGCTTCAACCATTTGTAATATCTTCCAAAGCGGGCCCATTTCTTCGGGTTCTGTTACAGGTTCGCGCGAATTTTGATTGAGCACATATGCACAGTCTTCTTTGTCTATAAATGCGACTAAGTTTTCTTGATGTGGCTGATTTTCTTTGATTTCTTCCAAGACATCTTGCACAACAAATTCAAAATCTTCTGCTTTTGCGCCCATAGCAGAATTTGTTGGATTCTTCAAAGCTAATTGGCATGAAGAAGTGATTCCAACGGGTTTTTTATCTTCAGGCCAAGCCTGACGAGCATAATATACCAATTGTGGGATATTAATTTGCATAGGGCAGTTGTGCACGCAACGCATGCAAAGCGAGCACTTCCAAACCCATGGTGTGCTTTTTATTTCTTCATCCATACCAATAGACGCAAGGCGTAAAAATTTACGCGGGTCCATGTCGTCAAGCCCATTTGCAGGACATGAAGAAGAGCATGCGCCACAAGAAAGACAGAGGGTTAAATTTCCGCCGTCAGGCAAAAGTTCTTGTACTCTCGTTCTGAACGACTTACTGCCGCTGTGTTCGACATAGGGATGGGTATGTTCTTTTAATGTATATTTGGACATAAACAATCCTTAAAAAGTGATAGTATCGTTTATATAGCAGATTAATAGCGAAGACGCAAGCAAAGAGAAAGGGGAAAATTTAAGAAAATAAGCCTACTTTTGGCACGCTTATTGCTATATACTCAGCATAAAGCGTCACAAGGAGCAAAAGTATGCAATTATTTCCTATAGAACAAAATAGCAGAAATCAAGAATACATGGCAAGCAGAAGCATTCTCACAGAGGCTCATTCAGCTATTACCAATGCTCAGCTGGGTTTGTCTTTTTCTGATGTATTGCAAAATCATGATACATATCAAGAGGACTATAGCTCTCAGGCTTCTAATGATGCGCTTTATTTACAACAATACTATGCGCAACAAAACGCACAAGCCAAGTATAACGATGAACAAGCAAGAGTTCGCGCTGAAAATGACGAACAGTCTCTTGAAGATGAACTTGATGAAAAAGCGCGTGATAAAGCCGCTGCGGCACAAATAGCGCAAGAAATGATAAGTGAATTTAACAAGTCAGCTTATAATGTGGAAAAAAATTCCTCTTTAGATGAGAGCGACAGCTTAGATAAGAAATTTATTTCCCCTTATTCTATGTACGATAGTGAGCAGAGCACAGAGGAAATTCGCTTTACTAAAAAAGAAGTGGATTCTCTTATTGAGTCAATGATGAAGGAAGGTTACACAAATACAGACGCGCTCAATGCTTTGAAAAAAGCAGGCGATTCTTTTGCTGGTGCGACACCTGAAGACTTGATGAAAGCTTCTATGCAGGCTCTTATGGGTGAAGGGGCAACATTAACAAAGCGTGAAGAGCAAGCCTTACTTGCGCTTTCGCAAAAACTTGCTAATGCAGATTTGACAGGTGAAGATATACTTACAAAGCTGACTTCTTCAAGTCCTGAAAATGCATTAAACACCTTACAAGACTTACTTTCTGCTAAGGAAGAGATAAGCATTTCAAAGACTGAAATGTCTGCGCTTTCATCACTTATGCAAATTTCAGATGATGAAAAAACAAAGTTGATGAAACTTTTTGGCGAAAGCGATAAAGTACAACTAAACTCAAAGGATTTTGAAGCTGTTTTTGCTTCTTCACGTCAAGAAATAAGAAATAAGCAAGCAGAAGTACTTGAATTAGCGAACACTCTTTCTGATAATTTACAAAGTCTTGAATCTGATGCTCGCAAGAGAATCGAATTTGAGATGAGCACACAAAACAAGGAAGACAAGCTTACAAGCCAAACAAAGCAGCAAATGGAAAATTCTATCTTGAATGACGTTATAGATTCTTTTGATAAAAGTGCCTTGAAAAACGAACTCTTAGCAAATGAGGTGAAATTAGTTCAAGCCAATATCAATGAAAAAGAAAGTGCGCAAAAGCTCACAAATGAACAGATAGATACAGTTCTTAATGCAAAGGCAGAACAAGTAAGAGAAGTTCTTAATTTCCAATCAAATTCAAGTCCTTCCTCCTTTGTTGACTCGCTAAAATCAGCAGTAAGTCTCACTCGAAATGGGCAAGAAAATCTGCCTAATAACAATAAAGAAGGCAAGCAAGGTAAGGAATCTTTTGAATTTTTAGCAAATGCAATGCAGAATAACACAAGTTCTGCTGCAAAAACTGCCACAGCTTCAAATGTTAATACCAAGTTTGAGCAAGCCTTTGTTTCTAGTCAGCTCAGTACAAATATTGCTACAGCTGCAAAAAATAATGTGACAAAGCTTGAAGTTCGCTTAAATCCAGTTGAACTTGGCGCTGTGAATGTGGTGCTGACTGCAAAGGATGGCGAACTCAGAGCTCTCATTCAGCCTGAAAAAGAAGAAACAATGCATACAATTAATCAGCAAATAGCTGCTATTAAAAGAGAACTTGAATCTCAAGGCGTGAAGCTAGAATCAATTGAAGTTGAAATGCGTCCTGATGAACAAAATTCTTTTGCTAATGCAGAAAATTCCATGCAAGAAGAAGGGCGTGAACACGGTCAATCAAATTCTCAAGAGCATATGCAAGCTGAATTAGACGATCTCAATAGATTACGCGTACTTGGACGAGGCATCAATGAAGGCTGGTTACCACAAGATGCTTTGAGTGAAGACGAGTATGAATTGGCACAGAATTTGCTACAAGAAGACTATAACGATGGAATAGAGAAAAATATTCTTACTAACGAGTCGTATATTAACATTCTTGCATAGAGGTTATCTATATGTCAACAGCCATACAAAATCAATATAATTCAGCATTTTCAGCTAGTTCTTCACTTGTGGGCAAGGGCGATGAACTTGATAAAGAAGCTTTTTTAATGCTTATGGTGACACAATTTCAATACCAAGATCCATTAAACCCAAGTGAAGATACGGATTATGTTGCCCAGTTAGCGCAATTCTCCTCGCTTGAGCAGATGATGAACATGAACGAAAGCATGAATAGCATGGTAGATTCGCAGAATAGACAAATTGCTATCAATGCAGCAAGTTTCATAGGCAAGGAAGTGGTTGCCCAAGGTTATGGAATTTCTATTACTGACGGCGTGGCTTCAAAAGTAAACTACGGTTCAGATGAAGATATTGCATCTGGTGTTGTGAATATTTTTGATGCAAATAATGAAATGGTGGCAAGTGTGAAGCTTGAGGCTACAAGCGCAGGTGTGCACGAATTTGAATGGGATGGCAGGCTTGCAGATGGAACTATTGCGCCAAATGGTGTGTATTCTTTTGCAATCAGTGCGCAAGATGCAAATGGCGACACTGTTCTCACGCAGGCGCAGGTTTCTGGTTTGGTGACAGCTGTAAGTAACTACGAAGGTGTGCAATTCCTTATGCTTGAAGACGGCAGAGTAGTAAGTCTTGATGAGGTCACTGAAATCCTCGCTCCAGGTGCTTATGATGATAAGACTGAAGACACTGAAACAGATGGTTCAGGTGAAACTGGCGAGACTGACAACAGCGATACTTCAGGTGAAACAGCTGAAAGTGGTGATACAACAGATTCGACTACTGACCAAGATGCTAGCACAGCCGAAACAATAGCGAATAATGTTCAAGATGCGGCTGATGCAGTGAATCAAGCTGTAGCAGACATTCCGACAGCTGTGTCTGAAACAACAGCTGCGGCAAAAAGTGCAGGTGAAGAATTTCTTGCAAAAACACCAGCTGAGATGATAAATGAGGTTATGAGTTCATTTACTAATTAAATGAATATACTGAAAAAATCCTCTAGCTAAGGGCATTATTTCAATCAAAGGTGTGAATTTATTTAAACTTGACAGTAGAAAAGTTTATGCGTATAAAAATCAATGAATCGGATGACGGTAACGCCATGAACCCCGCCAGATACGAAAGTAAGCAACGGTAGTGGTAGTGCTGGGTGTCCGGTTCTTTTTTTGTTTAAGAGTGTGAGAGCGTGGGGTTTATCCCCTCGCGAACAAATGCTTTAGCGAGCGCAGTGAAAACCGCGTTTTTCACAAGCGAGGATTTTGTGCACAGCGTGCCAAAATCTATACTTTAAAGGTCAAGCAACGGTAGTGGTAGTGCTGGGTGTCCGATTCTTTTTTTGTTTAAGAGTGTGAGAGCGTGGGGTTTATCCCCTCGCGAACAAATGCTTTAGCGAGCGCAGTGAAAACCGCGTTTTTCACAAGCGAGGATTTTGTGCACA
>CAYJHE010000119.1:0-7308 GCA_964369675.1 uncultured Desulfovibrionaceae bacterium
GAGGGTTTAACAGAGTCTAATCTTTGAGCAAATTTCATTCTAAAATCCTTTAATATATGTATTTTGACAATCCTAGTCCGCTCTTTTGGCAATAATTGATTTAACTTGCTTTGCGTCTGCATCTTCAATAAGAATATGCCAGCCATTGACGTCAAATTCTTCGTTTTTAAGAGGCACTTTGCCAGCTAATAAAGAGAGATAGCCACCAATAGTGTCCACCTCTTCAGAAGTAATTTTAATGCCAAATTCTTCAAGGTCTTCTAAAAAGGTTCTTCCTTGAATTTGAAAAGAATCTTCAGTTATTTTAATAACTTCTTCGTCTTTAGGCGCGTCATGCTCGTCTTCAATTTCGCCAACAATCACTTCAATCAAATCTTCTATGGTAACAAGACCAGAAGTGCCGCCGTATTCATCAACAACTATGGCAATATGATTTTTATTTGTGCGAAATTCTTGAAAAAGTTCGCTACATATCTTGGTTTCCGGCACAAAATAAGCAGTGCGCAAGAAAGGTGATATAGCGTCTTCGTGTTTGTTTAGGTGTAGCAGATGAGGAAGTAAATCCTTTGCATAGGCTATACCGACAATATTATCTCTTGTCTCTTCAAAGATTGGCAGACGAGAATGTCCAGTATCTATAATACTTTGCGCCACATCTTTTATGGTAGAATTTAAAGGCAAGCAGTCGATGTCGGTTCGTGGTGTCATTATTTCATGCACTTGCATTGAATCAAATTCCAACACAGAAAGAAGCATTGTACCTTCTTCTTGATTGAGTTCACCCTCTTCAAGATATTCTATTATATCCTGCTCGAGATTTTCTTCTTTTTGACCAAATAAGCCTGAAATTTTAGACCAAATTTTTCCACTATGCTCGTCACTATCCACAAAGATACTCCTTGTTAAAGGTTACTAAAATAAGCCTAATAAAAAGCTTATATATTAAATTCTTGCCTATAAAAATAACAAACAAGAATAAAATTTTTTACACACTTGAAAAATAGTGTACTTTATCTATTTGCAAAATTCAAGATTCTTTTTTAATTAAATAAATATAGGCATTTCAATAGTTAAAGATAGTTTTCATATTCTTTTAAATAATTTTTCAAACAATTTCTTGTCTAAAATTATATAACAAGGTCTGCCGTGAGGACAAAAATCAGGTTCGTCACACAAGGACCACTGCCTATAAAGTTCTTGCGCTTCTTGTGTTGTGATATTTTGATTAGCTTTCAATGCAGCATCGCATGCAGCATCCATAAATTTTGGCATAATATCAAAACTTTCGTCTTTTAAAGCCTGTCTTAAAAAAAGCTCTGCCCTTGCGTGCTGAAAATATTGCGGTATTGACGCGCATGTCAAATGAGAAGATTCTCTATCAAGTTCACACATAAAACCAAGCTGTTGCAAGTCTTTTTCAAGAGCATAATAGGCTTCAATTTCTGTGCTGTGCAAGGTCAAACTAAGTGGTAACAGTAAGTTTTGTGTAAGGGCTTCTTCCTTTTTGGAAATTTTCTCAAACAAGATTCTTTCGTGCACTGCGTGTTGATCTAAGACAAAGAGCTCGCCTGAGCTTAGTTTATACAATAAATATGTTGAAGATATCTGGCACAAAAAGAGTGGGGTTCTTGTACTATACCCCTGTTTTTCTTCGTTTTTAGCAAAAAGCACTTCCTGACTTTGTGTGGAAAATTCTTCTTGACTATGCTTTTTTGAAGCGTCACCAAAGAAGCCTAAAGGCTTTACATGGCTTTCTTCCTCTAGTTTTGCAGGAAAGCCAAAAAAACCTTTTTCAATAAAGGACTGCATAAAAGAAGCGTCGCTTCTCTCTTGATTTTGCGTAAAACCCTTTTCTTGCAAAGAAGTAATGTGTGAAATATCAAGCTCTTCTGTTTGTATATCAGCTATACTGCTTGCAATATCAGCAAAATTTACGCTTGAAGCCTTAGGCTGATATTCCTCATATAATTTACCTGCATCATTACTCGCATTATACAAGACTTGAGCTTCTAAAAGAGCCTGCTTCTTTCTTTCAGCTTCACTATTTTCTCTAAGTAGATCACCTGAATTATTGAAAGTTTCCTCATTAAAAACTTCTCTTTGAAAAAAGAGCCTTTGAGAAAGAGTTTTTTCTATTGCAGTATACACAGCTTTAAAAATTCTTTGCTCATCTCTAAAACGCACTTCACTCTTTGCTGGATGCACATTCACATCTACTTCTTCTGGATTAATTTCAATATTTAAAAGAACTTGTGGATAATCCTTTGTTGTGAGTGAAGACTGATAAGCCTGCCTTATCGCCCTTGTGAGTATTTTGTCGCTTACAGGTCTTTTATTGATATATATAAATAATTTATCTGCTTTTGCATACAAGGAGCGCGGGTCAGAAATAAGACCTTGTATAACTATGTCGTCATAGTGTTTTGCATTGATTTCCAACATATTTGACGTTATAGAAGGATTCCACACCTTAGCAAGCCTTTGCTTTAGAGAATCGCGCAAAGAAAAATTCAACACTTCTCTTGAACCTGCATAGAGCTCAAAAGCGCAATCTGTATGCATGAGAGCTGTTCTTGTAAACATTTCTTGCGCTCTTTTAAGTTCTGTGCTTGGTGTTTTCAAAAACTTTAAACGCGCTGGAATATTATTAAATAAATTCCTCACTTCGATTTGCGTGCCAACAGAAAGGGCAGAAGGCATCAGCTCGCCTACTTCCCCATAGTGCACATGTAATTCATAGGCCTGCTTATCTGGACTATCTTTATAGTAAGATGCAATTTTAAAGTCCGAGACTGATGCTATACTTGGTAAGGCTTCGCCGCGAAATCCAAAAGAAGAAATATTAGATAAGTCGCTGATATTTTTTATTTTTGAAGTTGCATGCCTTGTAAGCGCGAGGGCTAATTCTTCTTTTGCAATACCAAAACCGTTATCACTCACACGAATACAAGTTTGACCTCCGTCTTCAATTGTGGCACTAATAGAACTTGCAGATGCATCAAGGCTATTTTCAACAAGTTCTTTCAAAACCGAACTTGGTCTTTCCACCACCTCACCTGCGGCTATTTGGTTTGCCAATTCAGTTGGAAGCAGTTGTATTGCATGTAACGCTTTGTTATGTTTCATATTATTTATCCAAAATAAAAAAGAGAATTTCTATGATTTACGGTATAGGTATTGATATAGTTGAAATTGAAAGAATACAAAAAGCCATCAATCGATTCAATATGTCCTTTTGTTATAAGATATTACACGCAAAAGAGCTTGAAGTTATGCCTTCACTTGAATCTGCGCACTGTATTTCTTGGCTTGCGGCTCGCTTCACAGCCAAGGAAGCGGCTGTGAAAGCCCTAGGCACAGGCTTTAGAAATGGTATCAGTTTCAAAAGTATTGCTGTTTTAAACAATAGCCTTGGAAAACCCGAGCTTTTTTTCTTTGATAAAGCACTTGAAGCTTATAATAAAAGAGAAATCACGCGTAGCCATGTGAGCCTTAGTCATGAAAGGAGCAATGCTATTGCCTATGTTGTCCTTGAAATAGACTAAAAATTCATTCTTTTGTGTTTTTTTCATCTCTAAAAAAGAATAACATAAACAAGTCATAAAAAACTAGGGTATGTTTCTAAATTCAGAGATTTTGTGAATTTTACAACGAAAATGGGATTTTTGCGGAATGGAGTGTATAAAACAATACATGACTGGAGCAAAAATTGCATTTTCGGCAGTAAAAACGCAAAAGAATGAATTTAGAAAATTACCCTAGCACAAAGAGTAAACCTATGCAAGAAATTAAAATAGAACTTTGTAACGAAGAAAAAACAATATCTGTAGCAAAAACAATAGCTTCACACTTAAAATCATACCCAAAAGTCAAAACCCTTTTGCTTTTTGGTGAACTTGGCGCAGGAAAAACCACCTTCACACGAGGTTTTGTTTCTGCCTTTGAAAACGCACACTTAGCCGAAGTTTCAAGCCCTACCTTCACCCTTGTCAATCAATACCCAACCACACCGCCTATCATTCATGCCGATATCTACAGACTTGCAGAAATGGCTAAAGAAGGCACATATCCAGAAATACCTGAAGATCTTGAAGAAGCACTTGAAGAAGAGAAGAGCTATGTTCTCATAGAATGGGCTGAATATCTTGACCCAATTTCACTACCCCCTCAAAGACTAGACATTTTTTTAAAAGTAGGTAATAATACCAATTCTCTTGTCATCAAAGGGAATGGAATAGAAAATGATATATTTTTTCAAGAGCTTAGCAAGAAACTAAATCTTTTATAAATTAATATTTTCTTTACTCTCCTTAATAAAGGAAATAAATTATTATGCGTATTTGTGTACAAAAATTTGGGGGAACTTCAGTTGCAGATTTAAACTGCATGAAGAAAGTCCGCACAAAGGTAATGAATGCCCTCTCCTTGGGCTATAAGGTCATTGTTGTTCTTTCTGCAAGGTCAGGGCAAACAAACAAGCTTTTAGAAATGGCTTATCAGTGGTCTGATGAACCAAAACCATCAGAACTTGATGCCCTACTTGCAACAGGCGAGCAAGAATCAGTCGCACTTTTTTCCATGCTCATGCAAGATGCTGGAGTGAAGGCTCGTTCTGTGCTCTCTTATCAAATACCTATTCTTACTGACGATTCATATGGCAGTGCGCGCATACTTTCTATAGATTCAGAAAAAATCAACACTTTATTAAAGAAGTATGACTGCCTTATTGTGCCTGGTTTTCAGGGTGTCACCATTGACGGAAGATTGACCACCTTAGGGCGCGGCGGTTCTGACACTTCAGGTGTTGCTCTTGCAGCTGCTGTGAATGCTCAAAGATGTGATATATTTACAGATGTAGACGGTGTTTATACAACTGACCCGCGCATATGTTCAAATGCAAAAAAATTAGACCGCATTTCTTATGAAGAGATGCTTGAAATGTCATCAATGGGTGCAAAAGTATTGCAGATTCGTTCTGTTGAATTTGCGAAAAAATACAATGTACCTGTGCAAGTATTATCAACTTTTTCAAACGAACCTGGAACCATGGTTGTTCAGGAGGACAGTATGATGGAATCAGTTCTTGTTTCAGGCATTGCCTTTGACAAAGACCAAGCTCGAGTAACAATTATAGAAGTACCTGACAAACCGGGTGTTTCCGCAACAATTTTTGCAGCTTTAGACCAAAGCAATATTATTGTTGATATGATTATACAAAAAACTTCAAAAGACGGTTATACCGACATGACCTTTACTTGTTCAAGAAAGGATTTAAAGCGCGCTTTAACTGTTATGGAAGAAGTGCAAGAAAAAATAGGCTCAGCTGGTTGTGAAAGCGACACAAATATTTCAAAAGTTTCTGTTATTGGTGTTGGCATGCGTAACCATTCAGGTGTTGCAGCCAAGGCTTTTGACGCCCTTGCAAAGGAAAACATCAATATACTTATGATTTCAACTTCTGAAATCAAAATTTCTATGGTTATTGAAGAAAAATATACAGAACTTGCTGTTCGCACTTTACACGATGAATTTAATTTAGGTGCATAATTCTCATTTAAGCTTTTTATAAGGCATTGCTATGAAACAAATATCAATCTACGACACCACACTCAGAGACGGCGCACAAAGCGAAGATGTCAACATATCTGCCACTGATAAAGTGAAAATAGCGCTCAAACTAGATGAGATTGGCGTGCACTATATAGAAGGCGGTTGGCCAGGTGCAAACCCTATCGACACTGCTTTTTTTAATGAAATTCAAAATTATTCATTAAAAAATTCAAAAATTGCCGCCTTTGGGAGCACCCATCACCCAAGTTCTAGTGCAGAGAAAGACAATAATCTTCTTTCCTTGATTGATTCAAAAGCTGAAGTTATCACACTTTTTGGTAAATCTTGTGATATTCACGCAAAAGATGCCCTAAGAATTAGCCCTGAAAGAAACCTTGAAGTCATCACTTCTTCTGTAAGTTTTTTAAAGCAAGCAAGGCAAGATGTTTTTTACGATATTTTCTTTGATGCAGAACATTTTTTTGATTCCTACAAAAGAAATTCAGCATATGCTATTTCAGCTATTAAAGCAGCCTATGAGGCTGGCGCAAAAACACTTGTACTCTGCGACACCAATGGCGGCTGCCTTCCAAACGAGATTTATGAAATAGTCAAGAACGTCATAAGCCTCTTCCCTAAAGCTGCTATAGGCATACATCCGCATAACGACTGCGAATTAGCTGTAGCAAACGCTTTAGCAGGTGTTCAAGCAGGTGCAAGCCAAGTACAAGGCAGTATTAATGGTGTTGGTGAAAGATGCGGTAATGCAAATCTTTGCTCAGTCATACCTGTATTACAACTTAAATCTAACAATCAATTCAAGTGCTTGGACAATGAAAAGCTTAAAGACTTGACAGCTCTTTCTTCCTACTTTGCTGAAATTGCAAATATGACTCCATTTGCACGTCAGCCTTTTGTTGGCAATTCAGCTTTTGCGCATAAAGGCGGTATACACGTTTCTGCTGTTGCAAGAAATTCTTCTTTGTATGAGCACATTTCACCCGAACTTGTGGGTAATTCACAAAGAATACTTATGACAGAAATGGCAGGAAGAAGTAATATCCTTTCCCTAGCAAAGAAATTTGGCTTTATTCTTGATAAAGACGAACCCGTTGTCAAAGGTTTATTCAACGAACTCAAGAAAAAATCTTCTCTTGGTTATGATTATGCCGCAGCAGAAGCAAGTATTGAGCTTTTACTTTTAAGAAAACTTGCGCAAAAAGGTGTGCGCGACTTCTTTAAACTCATACAATTCAGAGTGCTAGAACAAAGAGAAGAAAAAGATTTAGCACCTTTTGCAGAAGCAAGTGTGATGGTAGAAGTTGAAGGCATTCTCGAACACACAGCCGCAACTGGCTTTGGGCCAGTAAACGCGCTTGACAAGGCACTCAAAAAAGCTCTTGCTCCTTTTTATCCAAATGTGGCTGATATTGAATTACGAGACTTTAAAGTGCGTGTGCTTTCAGCTGCTCATGCAGAAACAAGCACAAATACACAAAATGATGAAAGCCAGCACAAGGGTACTGAATCTGTTGTGCGCGTGCTTATTGAAAGTTGCGATAAGGATAGTTCGTGGGTGACTGTAGGCGTTTCCTACGACATCATTGAAGCAAGCTGGCAAGCCCTCGCAGACGCTATCACCTACAAGCTCTACAAAGACGAAGCAAGGTTACATAGTCAGAATTAATTTTTCAAATGCATTATTTTTTTGCCTTCGGCGACCAAAGGGTTACTACCCTTTGGAAACCCGAATATTGC
>CAYJHE010000120.1:0-7282 GCA_964369675.1 uncultured Desulfovibrionaceae bacterium
TTGGTCGCCGAAGGCAAAAAAATAATTCTCTTCAATAAAATTTGACATTCGTTCTAAAACAAGCTATTTAAACAAGTTATTTTATGAAACACTTCATGTTTAAATAGGCTATATTATGACACAAATTCAAGCATTAAAAGGTTTTGCGGATTTATTAGGTGCTGATGCTGATATGTTCACGCATTTAGAAGAAACAGCGCGCTCGCTTTTCAGTCTTTTTTCCTACACAGAATTACGCACACCCCTACTCGAATCCACCGACCTTTTTTGTCGCTCCATAGGCGAAGAGACAGATGTTGTCGGCAAGGAAATGTATACCTTTACAGACAAAGGCAATCGCTCTATCACGCTCAGACCAGAAGCAACAGCAGGTGTTATGCGTGCTTTTGTTGAAAGCAAGATGTATACTCCTGGTTCTGTGCACAAATTTTTCACAACAGGCCCTATGTTTCGTTATGAAAGACCTCAAAAGGGCAGAATGCGCCAATTTCACCAAATAAATTGCGAATGCCTTGGCGCAAGCGAACCTGAAAACGATGCCGAAATCATCTATATGCTTCATCTTTTTCTTGAGAAAATAGGCATTACAGATTTCACCATGCATGTCAATTCACTTGGCTGCCATATTTGCAGACCTCAATATAAAGAAGCACTTACAAAGTATTTACTCGAACTTGACAAGGACGTGCTTTGCGAAGATTGCCAAAGACGTATGCATACAAATCCACTTAGAGTCTTGGATTGTAAAGTCCCAAGATGTATTGAATATGTGGAAAAAGCACCAAAGTTTATGGACTATCACTGCCCTGAATGTAAGGAACATTTTGCGCAAGTTATTTCTTTGCTTGATATTATAAAGATTAATTACACGCTCAACCATAAGCTTGTGCGTGGTTTAGATTATTATAATCGTACTACCTTTGAAGCTGTTTCAACAGGCATAGGCGCGCAATCCTCCATTGCAGGCGGCGGCCGTTATGATGGTTTAGTAAAGCAAGTTGGTGGTGGCGATGTTTCTGGAATCGGCTTTGCATGCGGCATGGAACGTCTTGCTATGCTTGCAAAAAAACCTGAAGAACATCTTCCTACATTCTATCTTGCAGCTCTTGATAAAGAAGCAAAGCAAGTTGGCTTTTTGATTTCACAAAAATTGCGCGAAGCGGGTATTAAGGGTGATTTTGCTTATGGCGAAAGAAGCGTGAAAAGCCTTATGCGCCAAGCTGATAAGTCAAAAGCAAAGTATACGCTTATTCTTGGTGGGAATGAATTGCAAGACCAAAGCATTGTTGTCAAAAACATGGCTAGTGGTGAGCAAATCACGATTAAACAAGATAGCCTATTAGACTATTTAACAAATAATTAAATACAATATATAGGGTGTTTTCTAAATTCAAAGATTTTGTGGAATTTTCAATAAAAATGGATTTTTTACAGAATGGAGTGTATCAAAAACATACATGACTGAAGTAAAAAATTCATTTATGAGCAGAAAAAACGCAAAAGAATGAATTTAGAAATCACACTAAAAGGGAAGAAAAAAATGTCTCAGATTCAAAACACAGATTTACAAGCCGATCATGCAAAATACATAGCACCACTAGGTGACTGGAAACGCAGTCACGATTGTTCAAGCTTGGCTTTAAAGAATGACACAGAAGAAGTCTGCCTTATGGGCTGGACGCAAAATCGCCGCGACCATGGCGGGCTTGTTTTTGTTGACTTGCGTGATAGAAAGGGCTTAACTCAAGTTGTTTTCAGTCCTGAAATCGCTCCTGAAGCGCATAAAGACGCGCATATTATTCGTTCTGAATATGTGCTTGCTATCAAAGGTTTTGTACGTCCGCGTCCTGATGGCATGAAGAACCCAAACTTAGCGACAGGTGAAATTGAAGTTGTAGTAACAGAATGGAAATTGCTCAATACTTCAAAAACTCCTCCTTTTCCTATTGAAGACAGAACAGAAGCTTCTGAAAGCCTTCGCTTGCAATGGCGTTATTTAGATATGCGCCGCCCTAAGATGGCAAATAACTTCCTTATCAGACATAAGGCAAGTCAAGCAACTCGTAACTATTTAGATACATTGAATTTTATCGAGTTAGAAACACCTATACTCACAAAATCTACACCTGAAGGCGCAAGAGACTTCTTAGTTCCTTCACGCTTGAATCCTGGTAATTTCTTTGCTCTTCCGCAATCACCTCAAATGTTTAAGCAAATGAGCATGGTGGCAGGAATTGACCGCTACTATCAAATTGTTCGCTGCTTTAGAGATGAAGATTTGCGTGCAGACCGCCAGCCTGAATTTACACAAATAGATATAGAAATGTCTTTTGCTGATGAAGAAGTAGTTATGGCTATGGCAGAAGGTCTTATGAAAAGAATTTTCAAAGAAACCTTGGATAAAGAAATTTCAACACCTTTTGCGCGCATGACCTATGCTGAAGCGATGAGAGATTATGGTGTAGATAAGCCTGACACACGCTTTGAGCTCAAACTTACTGAATTGACAGACATATTCAAATCTTCTGGTTTCAAGGTTTTTGCAGCAGCAGAATTAGTGAAGGCAATCAAGATTGACAAGGCTGAAGAATTGTCGCGTAAAGATATAGATGAATTGACAGAATTTTGTAAAATCTATGGTGCGCAAGGTCTTGCATGGATTAAAATTAAAGAAAATGAATGGCAATCACCTATTGTTAAATTCTTCTCAGAAGAAGAAAAGAAAGCCTTGCAAGAAAGAATGAACTTGCAAGTAGGCGATATTATTTTCTTCCAAGCTGGCGATGCTTCTATGGTGAATGCAGCCTTAGGCAATCTTCGTCTCAAACTTGCTCAGCAATTCAAGCTCTTTGATGAAGATGCATTTAATTTATTGTGGGTAACTGACTTCCCATTATTTGAATACGATGAAGAAGAAAAACGCTATGTTGCTTGTCATCACCCATTTACAGCAGTTGCGCCAGAACACGAAGCTCTCTTGCACTCTGACCCGTCACAATGCCTTTCAAGAGCCTATGATATTGTAATGAATGGATTTGAAATAGGCGGTGGTAGCGTGCGTAACCACACAATGCAAGCGCAATCAGATATGTTCAAAGCACTTGGATTTACAGAAGAACAAGCAAGAGCGCAATTTGGCTTCTTTATTCAATCACTTGAATTTGGCGCACCTCCGCATGCAGGCATAGCTTTTGGGCTTGACAGAATTGTTATGCTCCTCACAAAGTCCGCTTCCATACGCGATGTTATTGCTTTTCCAAAAACACAAAAAGGCACATGCCTACTTTCAGAAGCTCCTTCAGAAGTTTCAAACAAACAATTACGCGAACTTTCTATACGTTTAATAGAAAAGAAAGCTGAAGAAAAAAACTAGGCTCTATTTCTAAGTTCGAACTTAATCATTCTTGATAATGTTTGAATTTGGAAACACCCCCTAGCGTATCTTTTTATTTGAGGTAGATTATAATGCTTAGAAAAATTTTGACATATCCAAATCCTTTGCTTGCTAAGAAGTCAGTAAAGGTAGAAGAAATAGACGATAATATCAAGAGAATCGCAACAGATATGCTTGATACCTTAAATCATGTCGGCGGTGTTGGTATTGCCGCGCCGCAGATTGGCGAAAATGTGCGCATGATTATTATTGATAAAAGTCTTGCAATTGAGCCAAAGGAAGAAGGAGAAGAAATTCCACAAGATTTTCAACTCATTATCAACCCAGAAGTGACAGTGCTTGACCCAAAAAAGAAAGTTCAAAATGAAGGCTGCCTTTCTGTTTTGGATTTGAGAAGCGATGTAGCAAGACCTTGCCATGTAAAGGTGAGCGGTGTTGATATTGACAATAAGCCTGTTGAAGTTGAAGGCAAGGAATATCTTTCCGCCTGCATTCAGCATGAATACGATCACCTTGAAGGCATAACCTTTCTTAATCACCTCTCTTTTTTAAAGAGACAGCTGTATAATAAGAAGGTAAATAAAGTCTAATATGTTGTTTTAAAATACTTAAATAAAATTTGAAAGGAGTAATTATTACTCCTTTTTTTTATGCATAGCTAGCTAGAATTAATTGTCAATTAAATGAAATATTTTAAGGCACGGAATTTGCAATAAAAAATACAAGGCGGAAGAGGCTTGCCATTTAAATACATTTCGGCTATTTTTAAAAAAAGTTTAGACTCTTTTTAAAAAAAATTGGATAAGGCTATGCAAGTACGGACTTTTCAAGGAAAAAACACACAAGAAGTTCTTGCTCAAGTTAAGGCTGAGATGGGTTCAGATGCGGTTATCTTGAGCAGTAGGGAATTTCGTAAAAACAATCAAAGGTTTTACGAAGTGACCGCAGGCATTGAACGTGAAGAAGCGCAAACTTCACACACTTCATCGTCTGGAAATATTCAACAAAATCAACAAATACCGCAAGGTTTTGCTGATTTTCATAAGGATTGGACAAAGTTTAAAGACCATGTCTATGCCCTTATGCAGCCCTCTTTGAATTGGGAAAAAATAAGCCCGCGTCAAAGAGTTGCACTTGAATACCTTCAAGAGGAAGGTGTTGAAAATGATGTTGTAGTTGAACTCTACAATAAGCTTGTTCTTCCTGAGCACAATGGTTCTTTACTTTCTGCCTTAGCGCATACAGTGCCCATTGTTTCAGAAGAAAATAGCTTTTGGCAACAGCATATGCACATCATGCTAGGGCCTTACGGTTCAGGCAAAACACTTTCTGCATTGCGCCTTGCTTTGCTTTTATCACAGCAAAGACCAGAGCTGAAAATAGCCTTTATCAATACGGATAGTTCGAGGGCTTCAGGAAGGCTTATGCTTAGGCACTATGCTGAATTATCTGGCTTTGAATCCTTTGATGCGAGCGATAAACAAAGTTTTATCAATACTATAAAGCATACTATTGATTATGACTATGTTTTTGTAGATTTTCAATCCTTAGCAAAGGATGAAAAGCTTACCCAAAGGCTTGAATACTTTGGTTTATCACAAGTAAATCAAAACATTGCTTGCCACTTGTGCTTAAGTCCGTATTACATTTCAGCACAGCTCAACCATTATATCAAGCAATATGCATGTAATATACAAACAGGCATTATATGGACAAAACTTGATGAATGCGTGCAATACGGAGCAATAGTCAATATTGCGGCTCGTTCTGGCTTACCTATTTCTGCTCTTTCTTACGGTGCTGAATTAAGCAACAGTATTTGTATGGCAGAAGCTAGTCTTGTTTGGAAAATACTTTTGAAAAAGCAAGTTCCATTTACAAATTTATCTTATTAATTGCGGAGTCTGGATATATGAAATCACCTATTGTACTTAGTGTGACATCAGGAAAAGGCGGAGTAGGAAAGACAAACCTCTCTGTAAATATAGCAACAAAGCTTGCACAAGAAGGCAAAAAGGTTCTTTTGCTTGATGCTGACCTAGGGCTTGCAAATGTTGACGTTATCCTTGGCATTACACCGCAAAAAAACCTCTTTCATCTATTCCAAAACGAAGCCACTTTAGAAGAAATTATCTTTAAAACTCCTTATGGCTTTTCAATCTTGCCTGCGGCATCAGGTGTGAATGAAATGCTAAACCTTTCAGCTGGGCAAAAAATGACCTTGCTTGACAGTCTTGACAGTCTTGAAGATTCTCTTGACTATCTTATTGCAGACACAGGTGCAGGTATACATGACAGCGTTTTATACTTCAATATAGCTGCGCAAGAACGTCTTGTTGTGCTCACGCCAGAACCTACCTCATTGACAGATGCCTATGCTCTTATCAAAGTGTTGCGTACAAAGCACGACATCTCTACTTTCAGGGTTATCATCAATATGGCAGCAAGTGCAAAGCAGGCAAAAGAAGTCTATTCTCGCCTCAGTGCCGCTTGCGACCATTTTTTAGAAAATGTTTCCGTAGATTATTTAGGCTTTATTCCAAAAGATCCGCTTCTTAGAAAGTCTGTGATAGCGCAAAAGCCTTTTGCTTCGCTCTATCCTGACGCCCCAGCTACTAAAGCCTTAGATCAAATTGTGTCACAAATACTTAAATTAAATCCTTCAAAGCAGCTTGATGGAAATATTAAGTTTTTTTGGAAAAAACTTCTTTTCCAAGAATAATTTCATCTTTCTGCATAAAAAAGTTGGTTTATCATGTATGACATAAAAAAACAAAAAATAGATAAAAAAGAGCAGAAAAATACTCTGCTTTCATCAGACTTTGTTGAAAATACAGGTCAAGATATTCTTATGTCTGAAAATTTTAACGAAGAGCATAACAAGGTCAGTGTTGAGGACTTTGACTCTTTGACTGTGTCTGAAGAAAAAATTAAGCAAGAAACAAAAGAAGCTATTGGAAAATATGAATCTTTTGAACAAAGTGATGAGAACTTTCTTGATTATGTTGACTATAATGCTGACTTAGAGTCTTTAGACAATGAAGAAGATATTTTTGATAATGATGAAGAAGAGGAAAACTCTTATAATAAAGTAAATAAAAGCGAAGAAATAGTAAAAACAAAGAAAAACAAGAGGGAAGATGCTCCTTTATCTTGCACTGATTTTGAAAAAGGTGAAAGGGTATGGGATGACTTTAATCATAAAGAGCAAGAAGAAATTGTAAAATACTATGCGCCAAAAATTCGCTTTATTGCACTTAGAATGAAGGGAAAACTTCCTAAGCATATTGAACTTAGTGAACTTATTTCCTCAGGTACAGTGGGGCTTTTAGAAGCATTGAAGAAATTTAAGCCACAACTTGGCATACGCTTTGATTCCTATGCTGAAAGCAGAATACGCGGCGCTATGATTGACGAACTTCGCCGCCTTGACTGGTTTCCTCGTTCATTAAGAACAAGGGCAAAGGACATAAAGCAAGCTATATGGAAATTAGAACACGAAATAGGCAGAACTCCAACAACAGCAGAACTTGCAGAATATACGGGCTTGCAAGAAAAGGAAATTGAGTCTACACTAGAAGCAATAGATGGGCAATTATGCATATCTCTTGACAGTATTCAAGAAACAATGGCTTCAGTAAACAATTCAGGTAATGAAGACAACCCTTTCCAAAGTGCGGCATTCTCAGAATTAGTTGATAAAGTAGCTGGTCTTATTGATACATTGACACCGCGCGAAAAGTTGGTATTATCACTTTATTACAATGATGAATTAAATATGCGTGAAGCATCTGAAGTCATGGAAGTGACAGAAGGCAGAGTTTCTCAACTGCACACACAAGCAATAAATAAATTAAGAAAGATTTTTGCTGAGCAGTATCAAGATTC
>CAYJHE010000121.1:0-7251 GCA_964369675.1 uncultured Desulfovibrionaceae bacterium
CCTGAATGTGAACGCAGTGAACAAATGAAACAATGTTCTCTATATTTTAAATATATGAGTTATTCTAATGCATATAGTTTTATACGAACCAGAAATACCGCCAAACACAGGTAATATTGCACGCCTTTGCGCTGGCACGGGCATTGCTCTTCACTTAATCGAGCCTATAGCTTTTTCTCTTGATGATAAATATATGAAGAGGGCAGGGCTTGACTATTGGGAGCATGTTGAGTTAAAGTTATGGAAAAGTTTAGATGCCTACATAGAGGCTTATCCTGAGCAAAGAATTGTGTGCACATCGGCAAGGCAAGGTATGCCTTTGCAACATTATGTTTTCACCCAAAACGATTCTTTACTCTTTGGGCCAGAAACAAGGGGTTTACCAGCAGAAGTATTTGCTAGATTCTCTGAACGTCTGAGGATACCGACAAAAAATTCCATACGTTCGTTAAATCTTTCTAACTCGGCAGCTGTAATTGCCTTTTTTGCCCTTGCCTCTACCAATCAATTAGACAATTGGTTGTAAATATAGTAATGTGAGCGAAGTGGATAAGGACTTTGGGGATTATCCCCACACAAGCGCATAAATTCATTTAAGAGTGTCAAACATGGATATATTCAATTTCGACTTAGCGACAGTATATTCTTTCTTGCTGACTCTCATGCGAGCATCGATTGTGATTTATATGATGCCTGTTTTTGGCGCAAATTCTTTACCCACACAATGGAAAGCTTATTTTGCCATTATCTTTACTTTTTCTATCTGGCCACATATCTCTTTAGCAGGTGATATACCAACGCATCCACTTTCGCTTATTCTTATTCTTATAAGTGAACTCATGCTAGGTTTCACGCTTGGCATGTGCGTACAATTCTTTTTTTCTGGCATACAGGCTGGCGGTGAACTTATTGCAACGCAAATGGGTTTTACCATGATAACACTTTCTGACCCAAACACAGGCGGACAAACTTCTGTTATAGGGCATTTATTGAACATGTCGGCCTTGCTGATTTTTCTTGCTTTAGATGGGCATTTATACTTACTTAAAGCCTTTGTTTCTACTTATAAATATATTCCAGCTGGCGGTCTTGTGGTTTCAACAGAGCTCACAAGGCAAGTGCTCATGCTTTCAGCGACAATTTTCACTTTTGCATTAAAGATTGTTGCTCCTGTTGTTGCTGCTCTTTTCTTGATTGAAATTTCTCTTGCCTTAATGAGTAAGGCTTCACCGCAAATGAATATCATGGAAGTTTCTTTTATTGTGAAGATTGCTGTGGGCTTCTTCTTTATAGAGATGCTTTTTGCCATTCTCGGCATAGAAGTAAGAGAATATATTATTGGCCTAGACGATATGTTCTTTAACCTCATACGAAGCATGAGCCCCATGTTTCAACCGTATTAAAGTGAATGGAGCATAGCGACATGAACAAAGGCTTTAGCGAGCGCAGTGAAAACCGCGTTTTTCACAAGCGAGGTTTTGTGCACAGCGTGCCAAAACAAATACGAGTCGTAGATATGTTCCTTAACCTTATTAGAAGTATGTCTCCCATGTTTCAACCGTATTAAAGTGAATGGAGCATAGCGACATGAACAAAGGCTTTTTAGTAGGAGAAATATCTTTAATTTCTTTCATTATAATTTAATATATAAAAACACATGTGAACGAAGTGAACATGCCTCTCACTTTTTGCACATAACTTAACTTTAGTATAAGGAGAAGATATTACTTTTAAAGCGAAACAGTATTTAAGCGAAGCTTAAAACTTTTTCGCAAATAAAAAAAGGAATAAAATGCTTTAGCCACTCACTATAGGTTATACCGCGCATATTCGGGTTTCCAAAGGGCGGTAGTCCTTTGGCTGTCGGAGACAAAAAAACACAAATTGTAAAGAGCGAACTTAGAAAATTACTCAAATAAAACTCTAACTAAGATCAGAGCATAAATATGGCAGATCCAAGCAAAACCGAGAAAGCCACCCCCAAAAGGCGGAGCAAGCAAAGACAAGACGGTAATGTTCCTAAATCACAGGAACTTCCTAAAGCTATGGGCATTTTTGCGGGCATGCTCGCGCTTTTTATCTATGCGGGCATAATGATTGATAGATTAAAGGTTATATTTGCTTATTTTTTTGATAATATGGTTAACATAGAGCTCACTGAAAATGAAGTGTATCGTATTATCTTTATGTTTGTGACAGAACTTGCTATTATTGTTTTGCCTATCTTGCTATTCTTAGCTTTTGTGATGTATATGACCTTGCGCTTGCAAGTAGGACCACTTTGGACAACTAAGGTTTTTGGTTTTAAATGGCAAAATTTTAATCTTATTAATGGTTTGAAAAAGCTTATTCTATCGCCTGAAACCTTTGTAAGGCTCATTCGTTCTGTTTTTTTGATATCAATTATAGGCATAGTGCCTTATGTTATTTTATCTTCAGAATATCCTAGATTTATTGACCTTTACTATACAGATGTCCACGGTCTTGCAGAATATATGGTTTCAACTGCTTTTAAACTTGTGCTCTACACTCTAGGGCCTATGTTTGTGATTGGTTTTGTTGATTTATGGTATACAAGGTATAAATACGAAGAGAATATCAAGATGACAAAGCAGGAAGTCAAAGACGAAGCAAAGCAAGCCGAGGTAGACCCTGCTATTAAGCAAAAGCAAAAACAATTTATGATGCAACTCTTGCTTAATAATATGTTTAAAAATGTGCCAAGGGCAGATGTGGTTATCACAAACCCAACGCACTTTGCCGTTGCGCTTATGTATGACTCCACCATTTCAAATGCACCTATTGTTGTAGCAAAAGGCGCAGATCACGTTGCTTTTAAAATCAGAGAAATAGCAACAGAACATAAGATACCTATACGAGAAAACAAAGCCCTTGCTCAAGCTTTATATAAGCAAACAGAAGTAGGCGATATGATACCTGAAGACCTCTTCAAGGCTGTTGCAGCAATTTTAGCGCAGATTTGGAAGATGAAGGGCAAGAAAATGTAGAAACATAGGCATAGAGTATTTATAAATGCACAATTAAATAGGGAAAATCCTCTATGTGAAAAAAGTTAAAAAAAGTCTAGAAAAATCCTTGAAAAGCAAAAAGAAGTGAGTTATCGTAGCCTTACTTTTATAAATTTTTAGTGAGGACAATATGAGAAAAATCGCATTACTATCGTTACTATTGCTTTTATTAGCAAATATTACAGGCTGTGCCACAATGAAAAAAATGATGTGGTGGGAAGATGATGAAGAGCAAGCTGCTGAAACACAAGTAGCTGTGCAAGAAGAACCGACAGAAGTTATTGTAAAAGAAGTCACAGTGACTTCATACCATCCACGTCACGCAACAAAAGTTGTGAATGGTGAAAGGCACATTGTTCCAGCTTTGCCAAGCAATGTTGTCGCAGCAAAGAAAAGCATTCAAGACCGTTATGTCACAATGCAAGGCTCTGTATACTATGATGGATTTGCAAAAAGCTATGTTATTTTAGACAATACAGGTGTTATGCCTATTGATCTTGAAGCTGACGATTTTTCAGGCTTGAATTTTGATAAAAATGATGTAGTTCGTGTAACAGGCGAAGTGCAAGTTGAGCCTACTGGTTTTTACCCAAGCTATATTATTGACTATGTTGAAATAATAAAGATTAATTAATTGAAAAAATTTTATTTTGATTTTAAATAAAAAAGCCCTGCCATTTATATGTGCAGGGCTTTTTTTATAAACAAATTAAAATTTGTTCAGTAAATGGCTTCTAGTTTTCTTCAACAGAAACAGCATCAAATTCGCAAACTTCGATGCATGATTCGCAGCCTAAGCAATCTTCTGCTTTAACTGGATCTGACTTACCGTCAACCATTTCGTAAACTTCAACTGGACAGATGTCTACGCATTCGCCACAACCTGTGCATTTATCTGCATCAATATTAACATTCCAACCCATAATATCCTCCACGTTTTTTACGGATAATTTATTGTAGAAAAATTCATTCCTACTTTCTTTTGGTTATCTTGTGAAAGGCAGAATGTCAAGCTTTATTTTGCTTAATTTGAAAATAAAAACAGTTAGTTAGCACTAACATTAAGTTAGTTTTACCTAACAGTAAAAGAATTTAGGAGCTTAGGGACGACAGGTTTTCCTTCTTCGTAGGGGCTTGCCTAGCTCGCCCGTTTAGTAGAGAGAACAGAAACGCAAATTCCCCTTCCTTGACTTCTATAAAAAATCATGCTTACCTATCCTCACATTATTGTGAAAAACAATAAATCACATTAAGGAGAATACAATGCACAGCAAGAATTCTTTCACTAATCTAAAAAATCGTTATACAGCAGTATTAAAAAAATGCCATTTAATAAACACTTTCGGCTCTCTTGCCCTCATAGGTTTTCTTTGCCTCAGCGTAAACACAGCACAAGCGGCAAACGGAGGAAAAGGACCTGATGCTGACTTGAGCAATCAAACTTTCACTTACGATTCAACTTCTAACAATTTTAATACACTTATAAGCAGTGGCTCTGATGCTACAGGCGATGGCAATGGTGGTGAAGGTGGTACAATAACAGCCAATAGCAACAAAACAACTACAAGCGGTACTGTGACAGGTGATAATGTCTACGGTAGCGCTCTTTTTAACACAGGCGGTGACAGCCCTAACGGCACAGGCGGTAATGGCGGTACAGCAACAGCAAATAACAATACCGTGCATGTGAATGGAACAGTGACTGACTTTATCTACGGTGCCCTTACGAGAAGCGATGGCGGTGCGAGTGTTAGCGGCACAGGCGGTAATGGTGGCAATGCAACAGCAAATAATAATGCAGTACATGTGAACGCAAGAGCAGAACTAAATGTCAACGGTGGCAATGCTGAAAGCGATGGCGGTTTGAGCGATAGCGGCATAGGCGGTAACGGTGGCAATGCAACAGCAAATAATAATATTGTAAATGTGAACGGAATAGTAGAAGGTAATGTCAACGGTGGAAATGCTGGAAGCACTGGCGGTTATAGCGCTAAAAACAATGGCGGCAATGGCGGTTTAGCAATAGCGAATAACAATACAGTGAACGTGAACGGAAGTGTAGAGGGAAATGTCTTCGGTGGCTATGCTCAAAGTAAAGGCGGCTATAGCCCTAGTGGCACAATTGGCAATGGCGGTTTAGCAATAGCGAATAATAATATAGTCAATATAAGCGGAATAGTAAAAGGATATATCTATGGTGGCTATGCACAAAGTATATCTTCTAGTGGTGGCACTATTGACACAGCAACAGCAAATAATAATACTGTGCATTTAAATAACGCCACTGTAGACAGCACTAATATCTATGGTGGTTATGCAGATGGTAATAGTTCTTCTAAGGCTGAGAATAATACAGTTATTTTATCAAATGCAGTGAATTTTAAAAGTAGTACTTCTACTCTTTATGGCGGTTTAGCAGAAGATGGTGCTGCTTATTTTCCAAAAAACTCATTTAATGGCAATGCATTAATTGTGAACAATTATAAAGGCAGTAGCGTTAGTACAATTCAAAGTTTTGAGAAATACGCCTTTGTTCTTGCTTCTGACAAAAATGAACATCAAGCTTTAGAAGTCGCAAATCTTTATTTGGGCAATGACCAAAATATATCCTCTATGGCAACAAAATTTGCCTATGTAAGCGATATAAGTTCTTTATTTTTGAGTAATTACAACATAAATGAAACAATCACTCTTATCGATAGTACATTAAATACATTCGACACAATTTCGAATGATAATCAAGAAGTAAGAGGATCTGAAGGCGCATTTATAGAAAGTTTATGGAGAGTGAATCAAGTAGGAAATGACATTGAAGCGACTTTTCTTGGAAGAAAAACAAGCGATAAGGCAAATCATCTTGTTTCTGCTTACGGTGAAACAATCGCTTCTATGCTCACAATTTCAAATAACGCACTTATGCAAGGCATAGAAAGTGCGCGTGACAATGTGCAAGTAGCAAGTGTTAACGCAGGTTTGAGTGCAGGCTCACATATGAAAGAAAATGTCTTCATGCCTTTTGCTTCTGTCTATGGTGGTTATTCTGCTGTGGGTGACGACAATAATATCGACATCAATTCCCTTTCCTTTGTTGGTGGTATTGGCTACACTTCTTATTTCAGCAACAGCGAACTACTTCTTGCCGCTTTCTTTGAAACAGGGCATGGCGGTTATAATTCATACGATAACAATATTCATAGCGAAGGCGATGCCAACTACTACGGCGGCGGTTTATTCGCACGTTTTGATATGTACACAGGAGCAGGAAATGCCTATATAGAAGCTTCTGCAAAAGTAGGTTCAATGCACTACGATTATTATTCTGATGATATCAAAAACGCTCTTGGTGTAGCAACTTCCTATGACGTTGATTCTCTCTACTACGGCGCACATGCAGGACTTGGCAATGTTTGGAATATAAGCGATGCTGTTGCTCTTGATATGTCTGCAAAGTATTTCTATGCGCATCAAGACGGCTTTGATGAAAATATCGGAGGAAATAATTTTGATGTAGATGCTCTTGATTCTCACCGCATTAAAGCAGGTGCAAGATTGACTTACACAATGCCAACTTCCCATAATTTCACCTTTACTCCATATGCTGGACTTTATTACGAACACGAATTCAACGACGAAGTGAACGCAACAATAGATAATTTTGCTGTGCCTAGCGATAACGATAGCAATGGCAGCACTGGTGTTCTCGAACTTGGTGTGAAACTTGCGAGCGAAAAAGGCTTAAGTGCGAACATCGGCGTTGACGCGAGCTTGGGGGCAAGGGAAAGTGTTATGAGTAAGCTTGAGTTTAAATATACATTCTAAGTAAAAGCCCGAAATTGAGTTTCTACGGCGTTGAGAAAAATTTTTTGCTCGGTCATTTAGGTCTATCTAAACTCCACTCGCAAAAAATTTCCCTCGCCTTGTAGATTCCTCAATTTGGGGCTTTTTGTTTAACCTTGGCTTATTATGCTTTTTGTTGTGCGAAATTGAGAATCCATGCCTTTTAAAAATTTGCTATGAAAAAAATTTGCATATATAATGACAAGTAAAAAAAATTAAAATTTATTTCAAAAAAAACTTGACAATCACTCTCTAATACTCTATAAATGACTTTCCAATTTGTTTGGAAAGTCTTTATTTTGTGCTGTAAAGCCAATTTAAAGGTAAATTTGTGTCAGGTTGAAATGCCTGATGTTGACATGTGCAGGATTTACCATTCTTTGCA
>CAYJHE010000122.1:0-7130 GCA_964369675.1 uncultured Desulfovibrionaceae bacterium
ATTGAAGTAGCGTATATATTTTTCTATGATCTTTTCTTTGGCATGATAATTGCTTATTTTTATGGCAATATTTTTTGCGCCAACTTTTTTGTATGTATTTATAAAATAAGAGGAATATTTTATGTCAACAATATCATCATCTCCGACAACTATTATTGTAGACCCTAGGCAAATTGATTCTTCTGAAAGTGCTTCTTCTTCAGCTAGCTCTTCTGCGGCTTCTTCTGGTTCTTCTTCTGCTGCTTCTGCATCAGCTTCTGAAGCAAGTGAAGATTCTATAGCGAGTGTAGACAAAGATTCACTTACAGTGAGCTTAGAAGCCAAAAAAGCCAAACTTGGAATAAAGGGCATGGAGGAGGGCTTTGCAAATAAAGCTCTAAGAAGTGAAAGTGAACGCCCAAGCCGCTGGCATCCTATAGATAGACATAGATTTAATAAAGAGCAGACTATTGCTAAAGCTCATGCGCAGGCTGCTTTTGAAGCAGGGCAAAGAGTGAACACTGCTGCTGCAAGGCTTTCTGCTCTTAACAGCAATGCTTTATATAGAGAGGTTCAGGCTGAAAGTAAAGATGGTAAAGCATTTAGCGAAAGCGCGCTTGGTGAATACCTTACTGCACAAAAAGACTTTCAAAGCGAAATGCGAGCTTTAATAAAGGCCACTGGAACTGATAATGCTGAACTTTTGCTCATGTTGCAGTCAAGTGAATTTCGCCTTTCTGAGGGAATAAGTCTTTATCATGCTCTACAGACAAGGGAAAATCCTGAAATTCAGACAACTACCCTTCAAGAAATAGATGATATGGGGCTTACAAAGCTTGCTACTGAAAATAAGAGCGCGGCTGAACTAATGCACGAGGCTTCACAAAATATGCACGCAAACGACATAGCAAGTGCACAGATATTTGTACAATCATTTGAGCTTATTACAGATATTGAAACAATAGCTGAAGATGCAAAGCCTAGTGAGCTTGTAGGTCTTTTAGGAAAAGTAGACGATATTATTGCTTCTTTAGAAGACAGAATTGCTCTAGGCAAGGGCGAAAAGCTTGCAAGCGCACAAAGAGAAGGGGCTAGCGACACAGACCTAAAACTTGCTGCTGCAAACCCTGAAGCAAGTCCGCTTCTTGAGTCTCTTGCTTCGTATATGCAAGACCGCATAGAGCAACTTCGCAATTTACAAGCACAATTAAGCCCAGTAAAAGCTTTTGCAGAAGTAGCAGCACAAGCTCTGCCAGAAATGCCAGCAGACTTGCTTGCTGTACGAGAACTACCATCAACTCGCTCACTGTCACCAGCCTATCAAGCTTTATCAACACAAGAAGAAAAGAATGAGGCAATAAGCACATGGGCTGAGGATGTCTTGTATGTCATGCAAGGTCCTAGCGAAGGAAATATAAGAAATGAGGAAAGAAGAGCACAAGCTGCTGCCAATTATGTTGCCTTAAGAGAAGAAATCATAGCTATTGCGCAAGAACCAGGTTTTAGTTTAGCAGATATTGGCAGACTAGGCGAAGAGGGGAGCTTAATGCAAAAACTTGCAAGTGCGTATGCTATCTTAGACAATGCAAATGGACCTACCCCCGCAGTTCCTTTTTCAGAATTAGCCGCTATAGCCAATTTTGCGCAAAGAGCAGATGTAGGCTTTGAAGAATATATAGCAAAAGCCTTTGAAGGCAAAAGCTTTAATGCCGCAGCTATTATTGAAGGAAAGCTTCGTGGTATACCGCCTGAACATATTTTCAATGCAGAGCAAATTGCATTGACAGACACAGGTGTGAGAGAAAGAGGTTTAGTAAATACGGTAAGGCACTTGACCTACATTGATTCTGCGGGCGTTGAACATGCGGCAGTATTTAAGCCTGAAGCTTCTGCGCAAGCAGGTTTAGCTGCTAGAGATGGCTACACAGCAGGTACAAACGTGACCTTTTTGAATATTGCAAGTAGTGTGGTTGCTGAGGCAATTGGTTGTGGCGAATCTATTCCAAGCACCTCTTTTGCTTCAGTTGAAGGAATTCCTGGTATTATGATGTCAAAAGCAGCAGGTGTTCCTGTGCGCGCACTTGAAGATGGAAAAGCGGCTTTTGATTTGAATGGAGAAAAGGTTACCTTTGAAACAATGTGTGAACACTTTAAACAAACTCCTGGTTTGTTTGAAAAAATGTGTCAGAGTCTCTTTATGGGTCTCACAAGGCTTGAATGGGCAGATGCTCTTTCAGGGCAAGTTGATAGGCATGCAGGCAACTATATGATGGACATTAGTCCTGATGGTGAAGTAAAAATCACAGGTATTGATAATGACTTTAGTTTTCCTGCAACAAAGAGAGGCATGCTTTCTTTTGACTTTACAGGAGAAGCGGCAGCAAATTCAGATGGTGCACCGATAGCGCGTATTCTCGGTCAAAATCTTACTTTTGCAGACCCGCTCTTAGGTATAAGCAGAAGCCAAACACCAGATGATCCAAGCAAAGAGTTATATAGATCAAGTTTTGGTGAGCCAGTGAGTGTTGGTAGTGTTGTTGTTACAGCTTTAAATCTCTCTAGGGCGGCTGTTCCAGCCTATATACCACAAGACATATACGATAAACTTATGGATATTGACGAGACAGCTTATGAAGAAAGTCTCAAAGGTTTGATGTCTGAAGAAATGCTAGGAAGTGCGATGAGTCGTCTTAAAGATGCAAAAGTGCATGCTCAAGAACTCAAAGATCTAGGGCGCATGCTTCTTCCTGGCGCAGAGGTTGATTTATCTAGCTTTGAACCATTGGCAGAGGGTGATCATACCTCTTTAAAAGCCTGCCTTGCACCAAGCTTTGTATACGACTTCATGAGCCCTACTAAAGAGGGCAAAATCTTTATTCCGCGTGAAAGTTTGGTAAGAGAAGAAAAGGCAGCTCCAAGTGCGGCATCAGCTGCGTCATCAGCTGCGTCATCATCTGTGTCTGGCTCTGAATCAGATGACGATGAATATGTCGAACTTCCAGAAGCTCCACGTCCGCCAATCTCTTCTTCTGCGTTTTCTGCTTCAAGCTCTGCAACTGCCGCCGCCGCGTCTGTTAAAGTTGAGCGTGATGAGCTTTAGTAAACTCTATAATATAAGGATAATTTTATGTCAGAACAATATCAATTTCCCTATGGATTTAGTAGCTTTATTGAAGAAAACTCTTTGCCCATGCCGCCTATTCCTCTTTCATGCATATCCATGCTTGAAGAGGGTAGAATAAATTCTTTTGCAAGCGATGCAAGAAGAGTTGTTGTGCCTACAAACGCATTAAGTCTTGTTTACATAGATGAATATATAGCAGATAATGAAGACTTTTTAATGAAGAGCACTTTGCAAAAAGATGATGAAATCATTGAGAATATGCATTTTTGCGCTCTTGGTTTGGGCGGGCATGGCATACAAAATAATTTCTTTTACTATATAGAAGAAAGAAGTAATTATAAACTTATTTTGCGCATGCCTTGGGCAAATGCCTATACAGAAAATGAAAGCGAGAAACCAAAATTAGAAAAAGCCTTTGAGCTTATTAAATTAGTGCAAATTACTCCATTTGATGGTTATAGGCTGACTCTTATATTGGATAATTCTTCATGTGAATGGGCCTTAATTAAAAGAGCAGACAATACAGTACTTAATAAAGGTACTTCCTTTAAAGAATTGCTTGAACTTTTAAACAGCGATGAAATTATTGAAGTAAAGGGGCATGAATACGCAAATTGGATGCCAGTTTAAACTTTACAGCATTTATACGAAGAATAAAAAAACTCGTCTGTGTAAATAGGCGAGTTTTTACCTTTAATTAAATTTTAAAATTAGCTTTTAAATGCTTGACAAATGCATAAAGTCGATATAAAAATCTATGTTCTACCTTGCTGTGTGGAATGTTTTTACACAGCCATAGACCAAAAGATGGAAATAAGGAAAAAATTATGCGTAAATTTGAAACATTAATTCTTCTTTCTCCTGAACTCACAGTCGAAGAAAGAGAAAATGCGCTTTCAGCTATCAGTGGCGTTATCGAACGTGAAGGCGGAAAGATTGAAAATGCAGACCACTGGGGAATGCGTGACCTAGCTTATCCTGTGCAAAAGCAAATGCGTGGCTACTATATTCGTTATGAATATACAGCACCACCTGCTTTAATTGCAGAACTAGAGCGTATTATCCGTATCAACCGTGACAGCTATGGTATTTTTAAATTCATAACTGTAAAATTAGAAGATGAAAAAAAATCATCTGAAGCTGCAGGAGAATAATAATGTCTTTCCGTAAAAAGTTTACACCTCGCCGTAAATTCTGCCGTTTTTGTGCAGATAATGAATTACCTTTATCATACAAACGTCCTGATATTTTAAAAGATTTCTTGACAGAACGTGGTAAAATTGTTGCTCGCCGTATCACTGGCACTTGCGCTAAACATCAACGTGGTATCACCACTGAAATTAAGCGTGCTCGCCAAATGGCTCTTTTATTCTACACATCAGCTCATTCAAGCGAAGTCTTGAAGAAGACAAACATATAAGGACGGGTCTTTTTATGAAAATAATACTCCGTGCTGACGTTGAAAACTTAGGACGCCTTGGTGATGTTGTTGAAGTTCGCCCTGGTTATGGTCGTAACTTCTTAATTCCACAAGGTTTTGCAATGCTTGCTTCTGCTGCAAATGTGAAAAACTTTGAATTAGAACGTAAGAAATTACAAGCAAAAATGGACGAAGTTCGCGCTACTGCTCAAAGCTTGGCAGAAAAGCTCGACAATTTCGTTTTAGAAATCACAATGCGTGTTGGTGAAAACGACAAGCTTTATGGCTCTGTTAACACTCACAATATCGCTGACCTTCTTATCGCACAAGGCTTTGAAATCGATCGTCGCCGTGTGCTTTTAGACACTCCTATTCGTGTTCTTGGCGAACATCCTGTGCGTGTACGTTTACATGCTGATGTTGTTCCTACAGTCTTAGTAAAGATTGTTGCCGAAGAAAGAGGCGAACATGTAGAAGTTGCTCAAGTTGAAGAAGTAGCTGTTGAAGCAGCTGCTGAAGTATCTACAGACGAACAAGCAGCTGAATAATATTTTGCTAAAAAGCAAGATCTCTTAATACTAAAAGCGAGGGATGTATGCCAGATTCTGATTTTTCCCCTTTATTTGCCAATCAATATAATGGACAAAGTGAAGGAGAAGGTTCAAGGGCATCTTCCCCCGCTTCTTCTTTTAATAACGCCCAAAATAAGAAAGATAATGCGCAAACAAATTATCTTTCAAAAGAACAAAGAGCAGAAAAAGAACTGCTTGAAAGAGTGCCGCCGCACAATATATTAGCTGAACAATCCGTGCTTGGCGGTGTGCTTTTAGAAGCAAGTTTACTCAACTCACTCATGGATATTGTTGTGCCAGAAGATTTTTATCATCCTGCACACCAAATTATCTATAAAGCCTTTGTTGAGCTTTACAAACTCTCTAAGCCTATAAATTCAAAAACTATTTTGATTTATTTGCAAGATAATAATCAATTAGAGCAAATAGGCGGAACGCCTTATCTGCTTTCCATTGCTGAAAATGTCGCAAGTGAAGAGAGCGCAAAGCATTTTGCACAGCATGTGCGCGATAGGTCAATGCAAAGGTCGCTCATACACACTTGTGCCGATATTATAGGCAAGTCCTACAATCAAGCAACCGCTGTTGAAGACTTACTCAACGATTCTGAAAGGGAAATCTTTGCTATTTCTGAAAGAAGAAGCACTAAAACCTTTGAAAGCATTGGCACACTCACAGAACAAATTTTTAGAATAGCAACCGAAAGAACAGATCAAAATACTTCTGTCACAGGTATACCCACTGATTATAAAGACCTAGACCATTTAACAGCAGGTTTGCAACCTTCTGATTTAATTATCCTTGCCGCTCGTCCTGCCATGGGTAAGACTGCTTTTGCACTAAACCTTGCTATGCGTACAGCCGTCAACCATAACACGCCTGTAGCTATCTTTTCGCTTGAAATGTCTTCGCTTTCGCTTGCAGAACGTATGCTTTCACTTTGGGCAAAGGTCAATCTCACAAGATTAAAACGTGGGCAATTAGACGATGTCGATTGGGCAAACTTGCATAATGCTGCTTCACAGCTTGATTCCGCGCCTATATATATTGACGATTCAGCTGAACTCACCCCACTTACCTTGCGTGCAAAATGCCGTAGGCTCAAAGCAAAACATGGGCTTAAATTTGTTATAGTAGATTATCTACAGCTTATGTCTTCTAACAGAAAGGATTCGCGTGAACTAGAAATTTCTGATATTTCAAGAAATCTCAAAGTATTAGCAAAGGAATTACAAATTCCAGTGCTCGCCCTTTCACAGCTTAACAGAAAGGTAGAAGAGCGTTCTGATAAAAGACCAATGTTGTCAGACTTGCGTGAATCAGGTGCTATTGAGCAGGATGCTGATATTATTATGTTTATTCATAGAGAAGACGCCTATAATAAGGATAAAACTAAGGAATTAACAAATATAGCAGAAATCATTATTGGTAAGCACAGAAACGGGCCTACAGGTATTGTAGAGCTTGCCTATCAGCCACAGTTCACCGCATTTGAAAACTTAGTAAGGGATTTTGTTACTGAGTAGGGATAGAGTAGTTTTATTTTTACTTTCCTTTTTTTGCCTTCGGCGACCAAGAGGATTATCCTCACGGACTACCGCTCTTTGGAAACCCGAGTTTGAGCGGCTAAGCGAGAATCGTGGCTAAAGCTTTTGTTCACGGCGTTCATATTTTGTATGTTTCATACTTTGAATAGCTTCGCTTATTCTGTGTATGTTTCTTGTTTATGAAATATTTACCACAAAACAGCCTTTCACTTCATTATTATATAGATTTCGGCGACTTCGTGCACGAAATCCTTGCTCGTGAAAAACGCGCTTTTCACTTCGCTCGCTAGGGAATTATTCCCACAGCTTTTGTTCACTGCGTTCACTTTGTTATTCTATGTATGAAATATTTACCACAAAACAGCCTTTCACTTCATTATTATATAGATTTCGGCGACTTCGTGCACGAAATCCTCGCTTGTGAAAAACGCGGTTTTCACTTCGCTCGCTAAAGCCTTTGTTCACTTCGTTCACCTTAGAAAACGCTT
>CAYJHE010000123.1:0-7124 GCA_964369675.1 uncultured Desulfovibrionaceae bacterium
CAAAACCTATCTTCAAAATTTCGCACTTCGCTCAGAGGAATTGGCACTTGCCTTTGACTCAAAAGTATTTGTTTTGGCGACTTCGTGCACAAAACCTCGCTTGCAAGAAACGTGGTTCTTGCTTCACTCGCTAAAGACCTTGTTCACTGCGTTCACCTTTTCGCTTAACAAAACCTATCTTCAAAATTTCGCACTTCGCTCAGAGGAATTGGCACTTGCCTTTTGTTGGCGCAGCTTCTATTTTGCTCGAAGATTAAGCGTGCTGATGGCATACGAGAAACATAGTGACGAGTATGACATTGTTGCACGCAAAGGCAGTCAAGCCGACTTTGTGCCAATTCAAGCGCAGGTAGGGCGCAGTTTCCAAAGAGGGAGCCAAGGACAGGCACTGTCCTTTTGCCCTCTTTGGTCCAGTGCGGAAGGCACACCCAATAAAAAACGAAGAATAAACATGCTTGTTAAAGACAAAAATTCGGCACGAAGCCAAGCGCAAAAAAAGAAATATCGTAAAGAAAAAAATAAAAGTATTGTGAGTATGGCGAGCGAAGCTAAAGCCATACGACCAGTATGCTTAGCTAAAGCCATACGACCAGTATGCTTAATCTTAGCCATACATCACCCATCGCTTTACAAAAAATAAAAACTTAAATAAATTTAAGTTGACCCTTTTTTGCATTCTTGCTATTTTGCCAAAAATTGAGATAAAGCTTGTATTTTTACATACAAATATTTTTTTAGGAGTTTGTTATGGCTGGACATAGTAAATGGGCGAATATTCAACACCGCAAGGGCAGACAAGATGCGAAGCGTGGTGCGATGTTTACAAAGGCTGCAAAGGAAATCATTATCGCTGCAAAGGGCGGTGGCGATCCTGCTGGCAACTCTCGTTTGCGTGCTGCTATTGCGGCTGCTAAAGCTATTAACCTCCCTAAGGATAAGATTGAAACAGCCATCCGCAAAGGCACTGGTGCTGAAGCAGGCGGTGAATTATTTGAACTCAATTATGAAGGCTATGGTCCTTCAGGCATTGCTTTTATTGTTGAGACAGCTACTGATAATAAAAACAGAACTGTATCTGAAATTCGACATTTATTTTCACGCGCAGGGGGCAACTTAGGTGAAACAGGTTCTGTTTCATGGATGTTTGACAGAAAAGGCATTATTTTAATAGATAAAAGCAAATATTCAGAAGAACAAATAATGGAAGCTGCGCTTGAAGCTGGCGCGGAAGATGTTGTTGAAAATGATGATAATTTTGAAGTAACCACTTCTTTAGAAGATTTTTCTACTGTGCGTGACACACTTGAAGAAGCTCAAATTGAAATGGAATCAGCAGAACTTTCTTATATTGCGCAAAACACTATTACCGTAGACAAAGAAGTAGCTGAAAAGCTTATAAAATTTGTTGATAATCTTGAAGACAATGATGATGTGCAAAAGGTGCACGCGAACTTTGAACTTCCTGACGATTTTGAATAAAATATTTTTTTAACAATCTCATAAGCCCTACTTTTATAGAGTAGGGCTTTTTTTTATATCTATTTTTTCTATTATTCACAAAAAAAAAAGAGATTTTACCCTAATTTCTTGCTTGAATTTTTTTAAAAAATAACTTATTATGTTGCACATATGTTTAAGGTAGGGGTAGACTTGCTTGTGCTATTTTGTACAAAAGATGAAAAATAGTAAATATAGTCTAAAACTTTAAACAATATGCTTTTGTTTTAAAGAGTTTAACTCTTTGTGTGTTTGTGGTGTACTTTCTCGTAACAGAGCTATATATAGCTGAGAAAGTTTGGATTAACTACCTAAAACTAGGGGTAGAAAATGTTAAACGCTCTTGGGGCAACCCTCGCATTATTTTTCTTTGCATGGGGATTAACTCAGATTGGAATGCAATCTGTTTTGGGCGTGGCACTTCCACTTGCAGCTATAATAATCTTTATAGTTGGCTTTGCGTGGAGGCTTGTTTACTGGGCTAAATCACCAGTTCCTTTTGCCATTCCTACTGTCGGTGGACAAGAAAAGTCACTTGACTTCATTAAACCAAATAGAATTGACGCGCCGACTTCAAACTTGGCAGTTATTGTTCGTATGGCTTTAGAAGTTTTGACTTTCCGCTCTCTTTTTAGAAATACTCATGCAGTCAGAACTGAAATCAACAATGTTCCGCGCATGACGTATTTTTCTTCTAAATGGCTATGGTGCTTTGCCTTAGTGTTTCACTATTGTTTCTTAGTGATCATTATTCGCCATATGCGTTTCTTCTTAGAACCTGTACCAGCAGGCATTCAAATTGTTGAATTTCTTGATGGTCTGTTCCAAATAGGTGCTCCACGTTTTTATTTAACAAACGCACTTATTGTTGCTAGCTTAGTATTCCTCTTTCTTCGCAGACTTGTGAATCCTAAAACACGCTACATTTCACTTACAAACGACTATTTCCCTTTATTCTTAATATTTGGTATAGTTTTGAGTGGAATTTGCATGCGTTATTTCGACAAGGTAGATATTGCGCAAGTGAAGGTTTACACAATGGGACTTGTTACTTTCAGTCCTGTTTCAGCTGAAGGCATTGGCTCTATCTTCTTCATTCACTTGACCTTTGTTTCAGTGCTTATGATATACTTCCCATTCTCTAAATTGATGCATATGGGCGGCATATTCTTCTCACCAACAAGAAACTTGAAGGTCAACACTCGTGAAGTTCGCCATGTCAACCCATGGAATCCACCTAAGAAGTATCGCACTTATGCAGAATATGAGGATGATTTCCGTGAACCAATGGCTGAGGCTGGCTTACCATTAGATAAGCCTTATGTACCGGAAGAAGCTCCAGCTGAAGAAGTGAAGGCTTAATATAGAATTTAAACACTCTATATCTTTTCTGAGAATCAACATAGCTATATATATGGAGAATAACTATGGCAACACTGCCTACCCCAAATGAGCTTTTGTCTCAAAGCCCTGACTTTCCAAAAGAAAGCTGGTTTGACACAAAACCTGAAATAAAGCCGGGGAATTTCTGCTATCCAGCGAAAGTGGACATCATGGAAAACCTTGGTATGCCACATCCGCACGAATGGAATCCAGAAGAAGAAGATTGGCATCTTCCTGAAAATTGGGAAGAAATCATCTATAACGGCTTGAAAGAAAGATTAGAAAAACACCGTTCTTTAAAGGTGTTTATGGATATATGTGTACGTTGCGGCGCTTGCGCTGACAAATGTCACTATTTTCTAGGAACAAACGACCCAAAAAACATGCCTGTTTTACGCGCTGAATTATTGCGTTCAGTCTACCGTAAAGACTTTACCCTAGCGGGTAAGTTGCTTGGCAAGGTAGTGGGTGCACGTTCACTTGACAAAGAAATCATCAAAGAATGGTTTACTTATGCTTACCAATGTACAGAATGCAGACGCTGTTCTTTATTCTGCCCATACGGTATCGATACAGCTGAAATCACAGCTATTATTCGTGAACTTCTTTTTGAACTTGGTCTTGGCACAAACTGGATTATGGAACCTGTTTCCAACTGTAACCGTACAGGTAACCACCTTGGTATTCAACCACACGCCTTTAAAGAAATTGTAGAATTTTTATGCGATGACATAGAAGAGATTACTGGCGTTCGCATTGACCCACCTATCAACGAAAAAGGGCATGAAATCCTTTTTGTTGCTCCATCTGGTGACGTTTTTGCTGACCCTGGTATTTATACCTTCATGGGTTATCTCATGCTCTTCCACGAAATAGGTTTGGATTACACAATCTCAACCTACGCTTCTGAGGGCGGTAACTTTGGTTCTTTCGTTTCCTTTGATATGGCGAAAAAGCTCAATGCAAAAATCTATGCCGAAGCAGACCGCTTAGGCGCAAAATGGATTTTAGGCGGCGAGTGCGGTCACATGTGGCGTGTTATCAACCAATACATGGACACCTACAACGGACCTACAAATCCAAATATGATTACTCCTGTTTCACCAATCACTGGCACTGTTTTCCACAATGCCGCTTCAACAAAGATGGTGCACATTTCAGAATTTACTGCTGACCTTATCAAACACAATAAGCTCAACTTAAAACCTGAAAGAAACAGAGGTATTATTGCAACTTATCACGATTCTTGTAACCCTGCTCGTGCAATGGGCTTACTAGATGAACCGCGCTATGTATTGAAGCATGTTGTTGAAAACTTTGTTGAAATGCCTGAGCGTACCATACGCGAAGAAACTTTCTGCTGTGGTTCAGGAACAGGTTTAAACACAGAAGAAATTATGGAATTACGTCTTCGTGGCGGTTTCCCACGCGGTAATGCTGTGAAATTTGTGCAAGATAAATATGATGTAAACTGGCTTGCTTGTGTTTGCGCGCTTGACAGAGCAACACTTCCACCTGTAGCAGATTATTTTGCTCCTGGTGTTGTGGTTTCAGGTATTACAGAACTTGTTGCTAACGCACTTGTTATGACAGGCGAATCTCCGCGTACTTTAGATTTAAGACAAGAAGATTTACAATGCCCTGACCCTGAACCAGAAGAAGAAGTGGAAGAAGTAGCAGAAGAAAATGTTTCAGAAGCTGTTTCAGAAACAACAGAAGAAGGAGCGGAATAATTATGTATAATAAAAATTATGTTATTTCAGCTATTATCCTTTTTGTAATCATTACTACTTCACCTTTTTGGCTCAACTTCGGCTCTGAAAAGTACGAATATCCAAAAGTAGCTCTTCCACAAGGGCCTGGCATGGAAGAATGTATTGAAGATGTTGAGTTTATGCGTGCAGAACACATGGCTTTACTCAACGAATGGCGCGATGAAGCTCTTCGCGAAGGCAATAGAGTGTATGTTTCCTCAAAAGGAAAGAAGTGGGATATTTCACTTCAAAATACTTGTATGGAATGTCATTCAAATTACGAAGACTTCTGCGAAAAATGTCACATACAAAACAGCGTAGACCCTTATTGTTGGTCTTGCCATGTCAAACCTCAGGGGAACTAATATGAAGGCAACAAGAAGACACTTTCTCAAAGTGGCTGGTATTACAAGCGTTGCCCTTCTAGGTGGTGTTACTACAGCAAATGCTCAAGTAGCTCCTGAAGGCGCACGTTACGAAAAAAACGAAAAAGCAATCAATGCAGCACGTTTTGCTATGGTCATAGACACTCGCGCTTTTGATTCTTATGAAAAATACGAAAAGGTAATGAAAGCTTGCCACATCAATCACAATGTGCCAACTTCAATTCCTGCTCCGCAAGACGTCAAGTGGATTTGGCCTGAAACATACACTGGTTCATTCCCAGACGACCCTGCAATCAAAACATTGCCGGAAGATATTAAAAATAGAAAAATCCTCCTGCTTTGTAACCACTGTTCAAATCCTCCTTGTGTGCGTGTGTGCCCTACTGGCGCTACCTACAAGTTAGATAATGGCATTGTTACAATGGATTACCACCGTTGTATAGGTTGCCGTTTCTGTATGGCAGGCTGCCCTTACGGTTCACGTTCTTTCAACTTCCAAGATGCAGAACCTAAACTCACAGAAATCAACCCACGCTACCCAAGCCGTACACGCGGTGCTGTAGAAAAATGTACTTTCTGTGTCGAGCGTTTAGAACAAGGCCTTATGCCTTATTGCGTAGACGCATCTGATGGCGCTATTGTATTTGGTGATTTAGAAGACGAAAATTCTGAAGTACGTCAAATACTTGCAGAAAACTTTGCTGTTCGCCGTAAACCAACCTTAGGCACTGACCCAAGTGTCTATTATATAATATAGGAGCCTAGTATGTTAGAAAAAGTATTAAAAGGCTCACCTAAATTCTATATTTGGCTTGCTTTTCTCTTGGGTGTCATTGGTCTAGGATTTTTTGCTTATGTCTTCCAATTAGTGTATGGCATGCAAATCACAGGCCTTACACGCGACAATTCATGGGGCTTTTATATCGCGCAATTCACCTACTTAGTCGGTGTTGCAGCTTCTGCTGTTATGCTTGTGCTTCCTTCCTATTTCCACGGATACAAGCACTTCAGACGTTTCATCATCTTTGGTGAATTTTTAGCTATTGGCGCAGTTATTATGTGTGTCCTCTTTATTGTTGTCGATATTGGTCAGCCACACAAAGCAATGAATGTTGTGCTCTTCCCTACTCCAGGTTCTGTTATGTTTTGGGATATGATGGTTCTTAGTGGCTATCTTGTTCTCAACCTTATCATCGGCTGGGTTACTCTTGAAGCAGAAAGATATGATGTTCCTTATCCAGCTTGGACAAAGAAACTCATCTATCTCTCAGTTTTCTGGGCATTTGGTATTCACACAGTCACAGCCTTCCTTTATGCCGGTCTACCTGGTCGTCACATGTGGCTCACTGCTATCTTAGCAGCGCGTTTCTTGGCATCTGCTTTTTGTTCTGGTCCTGCTATTCTCCTTCTTTGCATGCTCTTACTCAACAAGCTTGTAAAGTTTGATATTGGCGAAAAAGCAACAAAAGCACTCACAATGATTATCACATACGCAATGGCTATCAATGTGTTCTTCTATATGTTAGAACTCTTTACAGCCTTCTACAGCGGTATGCCTGGTCATCAGCATCCATTTGTCTACATATTCATGGGGCATCACGGGCATTCTATTTGGCTTAACGGCTGGATGTGGCTTGCTGCCGTGCTTGGACTTGGTTCACTTGCCTTGCTCATGATCCCGCAGACTCGTAATAACTTAAAGTTACTTCCATACACTTTAATAGCTCTTGTACTTGCTTCATGGATTGATAAAGGTCTTTCCTTACTCATCGGTGGTTTTGCACCAAATCCATTTGAAGGTTACCCAACTTACACACCATCATTCCCTGAACTCCTCGTTTCACTCGGTGTTGTTGGTGTTGGCGTGCTTGTTGTTTCTGTATTATGGAAAATAGCACTTGATGTAAAAAAAGAAGCTGGAACTTTCGAGCTCACAGAACCAACTGACGCTCATTAGTTTTTAGTTTGATTGAATGTTCTTGAAAGGGGGAACCACGTTTTTTTGAAAAAAACGAGGTTCCCCCTTGACTTTAAAGTATTTGTTTTGGCGACTTCGTGCACAAAACCTCGCTTGTGAAAAACGCGGTTTTCACTGCACTCGCTA
>CAYJHE010000124.1:0-7055 GCA_964369675.1 uncultured Desulfovibrionaceae bacterium
CTGTGAACAAAGGCAAAAAAATCTCATGTATTTCTACATGAGATTTTTATTTTATAATGCTTTTTGTATAGCCTCTTTCGCTACTTTCTCCATTTTTTCAGAGTCTAATTTTCTGTCTAAAAAAAGCTCTAAAGCACTTATACCTTGATAGACAAGCATCGACAAGCCATTCATTGTGTCCAAAGCCTGCTCTCTTGCTTTTTTCAAAAAGCGAGTTTCAAGTGGTCTATAAATCAGGTCACAAACAAGTGCATCTTTCTTCAATTCATCTAAAAAAGCTAAAGATTCATATTCTTTATTTCCATACATACCCAAGGGTGTGGCCTGAATAACAATGTCATTTTGACAAAAAGATCTATCGCTATAAATACTATCAAAAGGCAAAACTTCAATTTCAGGCGCAAAACTTTGCTCTTTCTTCCTACAATAGATTTTTATTTCTTTACACGCTTTTTGCGCGTGCAAAGTCTGCGCAACAGAATAAGCACCGCCACCAGAGCCAAGTATTGCCACTTTTGATGAAGAAATATCTGCCCTCAACTCTTTAAGCGCACGCACAAAACCAATACCATCTGTATTATAGCCATGCAATTCTCCATTTCGGCAAACAACTGTATTTACAGCACAAATACTTTTTGCTTCAGGCGAAATTGAGGTCAAATGCTTTATTATTTCCTGCTTGAGCGGCATAGTAGTATTAAAAGCTTTAAGGGCTTTTGCTTCATCGCTTTCTAGCCAAGAAGCAAGAGAGTGAGCGTCAACTTGAAACCTGCCGTATTTTTCATTTCTGCCTAGGCTTTCTAGCATGGCATTTTGCATAACAGGTGAAAGAGCTTTTTCAACTGGATCGCCTATGAGCGCAAATTCAAACATCGTCCATTCCTTTTATGAAGCAGAAAAATCAAAGTGTTTTATAATAATCGTGGTCAGCAGGATAGCTTCCAAGTATGGCAAAGGAAGAGCAAAGTCCATTGAGCTTTTTTACTAAGGCTTTATGTTTCTTTGCATTAATATCGCATTCTAAATCTGCAAAAAAGAGATACTTCCACGATTCATTTGGCATAGGGCGAGACTCGAGTTTTTGCAAGCTCACATTTGCATCTGCAAAAGCTGAAAGAATTTGAGCCAAAGAGCCAACTTTATTTCTCAAGGTAAAGAGTACAGAACTTTTATTTATACTGCCCTCTTTATACTTTATATCTTTCTTTTCTTTATTTTTTTGCGTGATAACAGCAAAACGAGTCCAATTTTTCTTATCATTTTCGATAGAAAGAGCAAGCGCATTAAGACCATGATTTTCACTCAATTTCATATGCCCTATAGCAGCACTTCCCTCTTCATCTTGTGCTAAAGCTGCAGCAAGAGCTGAAGAAGCTACTGTATGCAATTCTGCATGCGCAACATTTTTGCGAAGCCATTCAGAAGCCTGCCCAAAAGGTTGAGCGTGCGAATAAATTTTCTTGATAGAAAGAAAAGAGTCTTCTTTTGATAATAAATTCAAATTAATACGCGAGTAATATTCAGCCTCAATAGACACATTAAATTGCGCAAAAAGATCAAAGCAAGTCCCAATAGAACCATTAAGAGAATTTTCAAGCGGCACAATACCAAAGGCGCAAGTGCCATTTTCTACCTTTTCAAAAATTTCATAAAAGTCACTGCAAGCTTCAAAATTACTTGCTTCACCAAAAAATTCTTTTGCAGCAAAAAAAGAAAAAGTACCCTCAGGGCCAAGATAGGCAAGGGAAAAAGTAGATTGCAAAGCCCTTGAAGCTGAAAGTATTTCACGCCATATACTCTGTATATGTATATTAGAAAGAATGCCCTCTTGCTTTGTATTGAGTTCAAAAAGCTTTTCTAAAAGCTCTTTTTCACGCTTAGCATCAAAAATCTTTGCATTTTTTGAAACTTTTTTCTTCAAAGCGCCAATAATAAAACTAGATTCCGCTCTGGCATTCAAGAGTTTAAGGAGTTTCTTATCTAGTGCATTGATATTTTCTCTTTGCTTTTGCAATGCCTCTAGGTCTTCTTTTGACCAGTTTGTAAAATCAAGTGTAGAATTTGTGTTCATAAAAAATCCGTGTTTAAGATATTTAATTAAAGTGTGTTTCTCAATAGTTAAGCTCTATTTATAATAGAGTTTTAAACTCTATCTGTCAATTTTCTTCTACTAATTCAATTCACTATCATTGATTTTATATTTCATATCAATGCCTTCGTGCACAGAAGAAGTAATAAAACAGCCCTTACGCATGATTTTCTTAATTTTTTCTAAATCTGTCTTAAATTTTTCTGCAACCTCAACCTCAACCTCTATGCATATCTGCCCTACTCTATCTACATTATTTTCATTCTTCACTTCTGTAGTAGAAGCCTTTGCTTTAAGTGAGCTATATTCAATATTTCTTGTCTCCATTGCTTCGACCAATGTTCCGCAAAAACACATAATAGTAGAAGAAGCTAAAAGTAAGCGTGAAGTGCCGTGTCTTCTTTCAGGTGGAATGCCTGTTGTGTCGATAACAAGTTCTTTTAATGCATCATTATTTGTTTTAATAATATGCTTTTCGCCAATAAGTTCGTAAGTTAAATCAACTGTAGACATGGGATTCTCCTTTTATTAGTAAATTATCATTTTTATTTTTGTCTCCGACGGCCAAAGGGTCAAAAACCCTTTGGAAACCCGAATATTGCGCGGTATAAGCTCTAATGAGTGGCTAAAGCATTTTATTTTTTTTTAATTTGCGAAAAAGTTTTAAGCTTCGCTTAAATACTGTTTCGCTTTAAAAATGGGATTTCTTCCTCATAGTTAAGTGAAGTTATAAACAAAGCTTAAGAGGCATGTTCACTTCGTTCACATGTGTTTTTTATAAATTTGCATGATATATCTTACTTTGTCAATGAGTAAGAAAAAGTCTCTTTAATAATTTAACCACCGCAAAGAAAGTTAAATTAAATCTAACATTTTATGCGGTGGTGATAAAAAGTTTTGTAAGGACAGGATTATCCTGACAGGGGAGGGGTTTCCCTCCTCATGCCAGGGAATGTACTACTAAATTCAGAGATTTTGTGGAATTTTCAATAAAAGTGAATTTTTCACTGAGTGGAGTGTATCAAAACATACATGACCGAAGTGGAAAATTCATCTTTTAGCAGAAAAAACGCAAAAGAATGAATTTAGAATTTATATGAGAACTTAGCTTGTCCACTGTGGAACTGCTCTTCACCGCCCATAACGCCGTCGTAGTAGATACCAAGAGCGAACGCGCCCTTTGTCCATTCTACACCGGCTCTTGCAACAAAGCTTGTACCATCGATGTCAGCTTCTGTTTTTGTTCTTGTACCGACAAATTCCAAGCTTGAATCGATATGTGAACCTGTAAGACTTTGGCTTATACCAAGACCAACGCTAGGTGAGATAACATGCCCATTACCGAAAGCAAAATTACCCTTCCAGTTGAGCATGAAATTGAGGTTGAGTGAGTTGATAGTGTCTGAATCGATATTCATATCGTATTCACCCATATAGCCAGCGCCTTTGAAGTTTACATCAATATCTTCAATTGAAGAATAGAGGTAGGAAAGTCCGAGTTCAGGAACAAGGATATTATTTTTGTTGAGCTGTAAAATATAACCAACATAGGCTTCTGTATAGAATGAAGTAGATGAATAATCTTCATCAGCTTCTACATTACCAATATTGTATTCCATATTATTTTGACCAAGCGCAAAGCCAATATCACCTCTTACATACCAGTTATTATTGAAGATATAGTCCATATCAAAACCAAAGGTATAGAGATTGCTGTCTATATCTAAATCAATCACGTCAGAATCTGCACTTGCGTTATTGTAGTCAAAGTGGAAACCAAGTGAGAAATTCTTATTGAAAGCGTATCTTGCACCTGCTGTCACACCATACATATCCATGTCAAAATCGTATTGACTATCGCTTGCAAATCCGCCGTATGGAGTTGCGTATAATGTCCATGGAGATGTTGCACTCATTGAACCTGCTGGCATACCAGAGTTGACATCAGAAGCGTCAGTTACTTGTATAAATGGAAAAGCTCTATCCATAGCAAGAGCAAAGAACTTTGAGCTCAACATTCTCATCACTGCTCTGCTTTGCTTTATAGCGGTTTTGCCTACTGAGGAACTTGGGTTTGTTTCGTCAGTGACGTTCTTTTGTAGAGTGAATTGTTTTGTTATTGGATTATATGTAACTTTGAGGAGTGGGGTTTCAACAGCATAATTGGCTAAATCAAAATCTCCCGTAAATGCTCCAGCTTGAAAATAGTCAGATACGCTAACTGCTGTATTTAAACCAAAATTTGCCACGCCCACACTAGGACGTGCATAAAAGGTAGTATAGTTTCCTACATTAAAACCAGCACCACCTGCTGTACCAAAAAGATAGCGAGTAGTTCCAAGCCCGTCTAGTGCGATTGGAAGAGCAGCACTGTGAATTGATAGAGCAGTTGTGCTACGAGTCTGAAAATCAACTTTGTTACCTGCATTAGAACCATAAGTCACTCTACCCATTGCGTTGAATCTTGTAGAGCCTGCAGATCCTTCATATGCAATACCAACAGCATCAAGAGCAGTAGGTGGATTTACAAATATACCACCTGTAAAATCTAATATAAAAAGCTCACCTGACATAAGAGGAGACAAATAAGCGCCTACCCCTGATGAGCTACCACCATTGATAAAACCATGAAGATAGACATTATTGTTACCAACCATAGCATCTGACACACTATCTACAATGTTCCCTTCAGAAAGTGTATAGGCCTCAGCTCCTGTTGGCACTGCAAGCATTGCAGCGACAGCCAATGAGCCAAAAACATTTAAAAGTTTACATTTATCTAAAACAGCCATATAACGCTTTTTTAAATTTTTAAATCCATTTTTATTTTGCATAATTTTCTCCTTTAGTACAAAATAAGAGGTATTTGTATAGAAATATTTCTATAACTATACTTCTTTTAGCACAAAATCTAAAAAAAATCAAGTAGCTTTACTTTAATAAAAGAGAAGAAAAACAAAAAAAAAAGCCCTTATTTCTCATAAAAGCTTTTTTTGTATTACTTTTTTTCAATTTTTTTCTATTTTACAAAACAAAGGAAAGAGTACAATATCTTCTACAAAAGAAAGAAAAGTAAAATTATTCTATCATAATAAATAGTTAGCAAGACTTCACCCTTATATTGACAAGTATGGTTTTTCGCGCACTTCTTATGAATGATTTTTTCACTCACTCTTATTTGTGATGTATTTTCTTATAAGAGTAGAGGCTTTTGATTGCGTAATATTGAGTGCTGCACCTACTTTTCTTGTGCTTTTATATTTTTTATAGGCATCTTCAATTATTTTCTTTTCAAAGTTTTCTAAAGCATCACTATAGGAATGTATATTTGAAGTATCAAAAACTTGAGGATGTGAAGCGTATTCGTATTTAAAGAAGCGCGAAGGCAAGTGTTTGGTATCAATAACAATATCATCTACTGTCACTATTAATTGTTCAAGTGTATGCGCAAGTTCACGCACATTTCCAGGCCAAGAATAGTTTGTAAGAATTTCCAATGCTTTTTGAGAAAATTCATGGCGTATATCGTATTTATTGGAATAAAAGTTAAGAAAGTAGAATATAAGCTTTTCTACATCATTTTCCCTTTCTCTAAGTGGTGGCATATATATTTCAAAAATATTGAGTCTATAAAACAAGTCTTCTCTGAATAATTTATTTGCTGCAAGTTGAATTAAATCTCGATTTGTTGCTGCTATAATCTTTATGTCTACTTTTTTGGCTACAGTAGAACCTATTGGAAAAAACTCTTTTTCTTGCAAAACGGTAAGAAGTTTTGCCTGCATATTATAAGGAAGTTCTGAAATTTCATCAAAGAGCACAGTGCCTCCGTCTGCACTTTCTAAAAGCCCTATCTTACCCTCTGTTTTTGCACCTGTAAAAGATCCTTTAACATAGCCAAATAGTTCAGATTCTATCAATTCAGCAGGTATGGTTGCACAATTTATGCAAACAAAAGGCTTGTTTTTTCGCTCGCTGATTGAATGTATATATCTTGCAAGCATGGTCTTGCCAGTGCCCGATTCGCCTGAAATGAGGCAATTTGAATCTATCTGGCTTATTTTCTTTGCTAAAGACATGGTATGCTTCATCTTTTTACTATCGAAGATGATAGCATTTTTATCTATCTTCAAGAGGTCATCATCGCCATAATCAGGGTGAAATAGCTGATTATGGTCAAGTGGGTCTCTCACGCTCATCGCAACATATTTTATTTCGCCCTCTTCATCGAAGATAGGTTTTGCTATATTGATAAGCTCAGAACCAAGTGAAGTTGTTTGCTTTATTGCGTATAACTTCTTTTCTTCATACACATGTGGCAAAATAGAAGGCGACCACATTTTCTCGTCTTCAAGTTTAGAAAAATTTCGCCCTATAATTTCTTCTGGTGATAAAGCATAGTGACGTCTACAAGCATTATTAACATATACTATATTGTAATTATTATCATAAACCCATATTTCATCGTAAAGGTTATGAATAATTTCAAAAAAAGTATCATAATCTAATCCGTAGTGCTTTTTCTCGCTTGACATTATTTCACCTCATACAAGTTCCTAAAAAGAACACTAACACTAAAGTGAATGAAAATCAACTCATTTTTAAATTCCCAGTCACGTTTTTTAATTCACTACGATTAAAGCAAAAAATATAACATTGGTAATACCAATGTTATATTTTAAATTTAATTTTAAATTGTTATTTTATTACATTTTGAAAAAAAAGTAAATATGGTATTAAAATTTTTATTTTTTTCAATGCAAACTGCACTTTTAATGGATATAAGTAAAAAAAATATACTTTAAAAACAAATAGGGGGCTATTGCGTAGTAGCTCTATTTCGTATATACTATTGCCAGTCAATTACTAGAGTCTTACGACAATGGTAAAAACATTATAAAAAAAGGGGAGATACAATGAGTACAAGAAGAGCTCTTCTCAACATCAACGCAATAGACAGAGAAAT
>CAYJHE010000125.1:0-6923 GCA_964369675.1 uncultured Desulfovibrionaceae bacterium
TACATGACTGTAGCAAAAATGACACTTTTCAGCAGTAAAAACGCAAAAGAATGAATTTAGAAGCATAGCCTATTTAAACGCTTTAATAATTGCAGAATACATCACATTTGACAGCTCATGCAATGTCTTCTCTGTAAAGCTTTCTAAAATTTCTTTACTTTGTGGATGCACTTCAATTACAATATTTTTAAAGCCTTCTTCTTCCAAAATATCTCGCATTTGTGAAATAGTTAAAGCCTGCTTCATACAAGAGCTAAGCTTTGTTTTTTCAAGTATTTTTATATGCTTATCTGTAATTGAATCAGCATACACTATATCAAAAAAATACAGTCTTGCATTTTCTTTCATCACTCTTTTGCATTCTTTAATAACTTGCCTTTTATTTGGTGATAAGTTGAGCACACAATTTGAAATAACTACATCTATACTCTTGTTTTCAACGGGTAAATATTCAATTTCACCCAAACGAAATTCAACATTTGTGTAGGAATAATCAAAGGCAAGCTCTCTTGCTTTTGAAATCATTTCCCACATCATGTCAACGCCAATAACTCTGCCCTCACTTCCTACTTCATGCATAGCCAAAAAACAGTCAAAACCCGCTCCGCAACCAAGGTCAAGCACTGTCTCACCTTTTTTATAATCGACATAGAGTTTTGGATTAGCACAGCCAAGCCCTAGATTTGCGTAAGGAGGAACTTTTGCCCTATCTTCGGCACTGTAGGCAAGAAGCGTGTCTGTATGAGCGCAAGAACAAGCCCCACCATCTAACATGCCAAATTCTTTAAGTGTTAGTATTTTTGCATATTGTTTACGAACTTCTTGACGAATCTTGTCCTCATCAAGAGAAGAGAAAATATCTGACATAGCTCACTTGTCTCCTTTTTCTAAATATAGCTCTTTTCACTCTAATTATCAAGAATCTTTCCTATATATATAATAATCGCTTGAATTATCAGTCTTATTAAAACTTTATTCTTGACAGCATGATATGTACTATACTATTATTGTGCTAGTTTTATGTGTAGGCAATAATTTTATAGCTATGCTATAAATTGAGTTCATGTATTTTTGAAAACTACAAAGGAGTATTTGGGATGATTCAGAAAAGTATTTATGTAAACGGCGTAGAGCGCAATGTTTTTGCTGAAGCTTCAACACCTTTATCTACTGTTCTTCGCGAAAACTTAGGCCTTACAGGCACTAAGGTTGGTTGCGGCGAAGGTCAATGTGGCGCTTGTTCAGTTATTGTTAACGGCAAAGTCACAAGATCCTGTATTGTGAAATTTGACAAAGTATCTGAAAATGCACAAATAACTACCATTGAAGGTATAGGCCAACCAGGCAATTTAGATGTCATTCAGCAAGCCTGGATTAAATACGGCGCAGCTCAATGTGGTTTTTGTTCACCTGGTTTTATTGTTTCAGCCAAGCAATTGTTAACAGAAAATATCAAACCAACAAGAGATGAAGTGCGTGAATGGTTCCAAAAACACCGCAATGTATGCCGTTGTACTGGTTACGTTCCTTTAGTTGATGCTGTAATGGCTGCTGCTGCTGTTATGCGCGGTGACGCTCCTCTATCAAGCCTTGAAACAGAAGTTATTGAAGGCTCTATCTGGGGTTCAAAATACCCACGTCCTACAGCAGAACGTAAGGTAACTGGACTACTTGATTACGGTGCTGACCTTGGTCAAAAACTTCCTCCAAATACCTTACACATAGCCCTTGTACAAGCAAAGGTTTCACACGCAAATATCAAGGGCATAGATACTTCTGAAGCTGAAAAAATGCCTGGTGTTGTTAAGGTTGTCACACATAAAGACATTAAGGGTAAAAACCGCATCACAGGTCTTATTACCTTCCCAACAAACCTTGGTGATGGCTGGGATAGACCAATTTTATGCGATGAAAAAATCTTCCAATACGGCGATGCCGTAGCTATGGTTTGTGCAAACACCTATGCAGAAGCTGTTGCCGCAGCTGATAAGGTTGTGCTTGATTTAGAAGAACTTCCAGCATACATGAATGTTTTTGACGCAAAAGCAGCTGATGCTATTGAAATTCATCCTGGAACACCAAATACTTACTTTAAACAAGGCCTTATCAAGGGCGATGACACAGCGCCTTATTTTGAAAACTCTGATTACGTTTCAGTTGAAGAAAGCGTTCTCACAAGCCGTCAACCGCATATGCCAATCGAGCCTGATGTCGGCTTTGCCTACTATTCAGAAGACGGCAAACTCCACATTCACTCAAAATCAATTGGTGTGCACTTACACCTCTACATGATTGCTCCTGGTCTTGGTGTTGAGCCTGATCAAATTGTTGTCACTTCAAACCCAATGGGCGGAACATTTGGCTATAAATTTAGCCCTACAATGGAAGCTTTAGTTGGCGCAGCAACAATGGCAACAGGCCGTCCTTGCTTCTTGAAATACACCTACCGTCAGCAACAACAATACACAGGTAAACGCTCACCTTGGGCAATTACAACAAAGATTGCTGCAACAAAAGACGGCAAACTCATGGCTCTTGAAACAGACTATGACGTAGACCACGGTCCGTATTCAGAATTTGGCGACTTGCTCACTATTCGTGGCGCGCAATTCATTGGTGGTGCATATTCAATTCCAAATATGCGCGGCGAAGGACGCACAGTTGCAACTAACCACGCATGGGGCTCAGCTTTCCGTGGATACGGCGGACCACAAGCAACCTTTACTTCTGAAACCTTGATGGATAAATTAGCCACTGCGCTCAATATGGATCCATTAGAACTTCGTTATAAAAACGCGCTTCGTCCTGGTGACACCAACAATTCAGGCCAAACTCCTGACTCTTACGCTATTCCGGCTATGCTTGAAGATATGCGTCCAAAATACCAAGCAGCACTTGCAAAGGCAAAGGCTGAATCTACTGACACAATTAAAAAAGGTGTTGGTATTGCTATAGGTACATACGGCGCGGGGCTTGACGGTGCTGACTCTGCTGCTGCCTTTGTTGAAATGAATGCAGACGGCACAATTACTGTTGGCTCTTCATGGCAAGATCATGGTCAAGGCGCGGATATTGGCGCAATAGGCACAGCCTCAGAAGCGTTAAAAGCAATGAAAATCCCAGCTGACAAGTTCCGCTTCACATGGCCTGACACCGAAAAATGCCCTAATGGCGGCCCTTCTGGTGGTTCACGTTCACAAGTTATGATTGGTAATGCTATACGCGTTGCTTGTGAAGCTTTGTTAGAAGCTGCGAAAAAGTCAGGCGGCTACATGAATTACGATGAAATGGTTGCAGCAGGCAAGCCAACAAAGTTTGACGGTGCTTTCACCATGCCAGCTAAAGACATTGACGTTGTCACAGGTCAAGGCGCGCCATTTGGAACATATATGTATGGTGTGTGTATGGCTGAAGTCAGCGTTGACACGACTAACGGCAAGGTCACTGTTGATGCGGTTAAAATGAACACAGACATAGGCAAGGTAAACAACTTCCTCACTGTTGATGGTCAAATGCTTGGCGGTATCGCGCAAGCAATAGGCTATGCTTTGTATGAAGACTTTGAAGACATTCAAAAGCACGCAACCATGCTTGGTGCTGGCATACCACAAATCAAGCAAATACCTGACAATATTGAAGTAAAATACTTTGAAGAACCTCGTGAGCACGGCCCATTTGGCGCGTCAGGTGTTGGTGAAGTTCCCCTAGTTTCACCTCATGCCGCAGTTATCAACGCTATTTATAATGCTACAGGCGCGCGTGTTACACGCATTCCTGCTCTTCCTGAAAGAGTGTTAGAAGCCCTTAAGAACAAGTAGGCTATAACCTAGTTATAACAAATAACTAAAATAGGGAAAACCAAAACTGAGTGATATTTTTCTCTGTTGTGGTTTTCCCTTTCTTCTGTATATTTATAAAAATGTATAAAGCGATGAAAGAGAGCGCGTGATTTCAACTTAATTTTAAAAAACATCTGAACGCAGTGAACATGTTTCTTACTCGTTATTTGTAAACTATATCTACTGTACGCTATCGTCCAATTTTATAGCGAAACAGTATTTAAGCGAAGCTTAAAACTTTTTCGCAAACAAAAAAATAAAAAACTTCTTTAGCCACGCATATCGCTTAACCGCTCATGCTAAGGTTTCCAAAGGAAATTATTTCCTTTGGTCGCCGAAGGCAAGAAAAAGAGAAAACATCATGGATCAAAAAACATTAAGAGAATTTGAAGCAAAATGCGTGCAAGACGAAGCGCCTGCCTGCCAGTCTTCTTGCCCTATACATCTTGATGCGCGCACTTTTATCAAGTATATGGCTGAAAACAATCTCAAAAAAGCAAGAATTGAACTTGATAAATATATGCCTTTATCTGTTATTTCAGGCCTTCTTTGTGAAGGTGATTGCCAAAAAGCGTGCAGAATGCAAGAAAAAGGCGAAGCCATTGACATGCCTATGCTAGAAAGAGCGTGCGTGCAAAATACAGAAGCAACAAGGATTATGGCTATACCCTCAAATGGCAAGAAAATTGCTATAGCTGGCTCTTCTCTTTCCTCACTCTGCCTTGCCTTTGACATGGCAAAAAAGGGCTTTGCTGTAACTCTTTACCATGTGGATAAAGTAGGCAAAAGCCTTCTTGAACAAGCAGGAAATAAGCTTAATCCCGAAATTTTAGAAAAAGCTCTCAACACACTTGCTTCCTTAAAAGTAGAATTTGTTGAAATAATAAATTTTGATACAGCTTTTATTAACAATACTTTAGAAGAAAAACTTGCCCTGTATTTAGGCGAAGACGACAAGATTCTTTCTTCCTCAACTTTTGATTTAGAAAGAAAAGAAAATTCTTTTATACTAAATCCTGTTTCCTTGACCACTTCACGAGAAAAAATTGTCGCTGGCGGCACACTAAATGGAAAGATAAATTTCTGCAAAGCCATTAGCGATGCAAAAAAAGCGATGAATTCTATAGTGCGCATTTTGCAAAATGTCTCACCAGATACAGCAAGAGAAGCAGAAGCACCTTACAAAACAAAACTCTTCACCAATATAGATGATTATGAAATTTTAAAAAAAGAAAATGTAAAAAATATTCTCAAACCAAGTTTAGAAGAAGCCACTTTTGAAGCAAAGCGTTGCATTCAATGTTCTTGTTTGGAATGTGTGAAAGAGTGTTCCTACATGCAACACTATAAAACCTATCCTAAAAAAGCCTTGCGTGAAGCCTATAATAACCTTGCCATCGCACAAGGAAACAGGGCTGCAAATAAGATGATAAATTCATGCACGCAATGCGGACTTTGCGCAAAAATATGCCCTAATAATTTGAATTTAGGCGACTTCTTAGAAGAAGCAAGAGCAGAAATGGTAAAGATGAAACATATGCCCCCAACTGCGCACGAATTTGCCCTTGAAGATATGGCCTTTTCAAATGACAATGATGTACAATTCTATAGAGAGCAAGTTGGCACTAATACAAGTAAATACGTCTTCTTCCCCGGTTGTCAGCTTCCAGCTGTCTTGCCCATAGAAGTTGAAAAAGCCTATACCTACCTCACAAGCACACTTGATGGAAATGTTGCCTTTCACCTTGCTTGCTGTGGTATGCCTGCTTCTTGGGCTCAGAGCACAGAATATTTGAATAAACACATAGAATGTATAACAAAAGAATGGGAAGAAAGGGGCAAACCAAGCTATATATTTGCCTGTGCTTCTTGTCAGGCTTTTTACAAGAAATATCTGCCCCAAATGCACATACTTTCTTTGTGGGAAGTATTAAAAGCCAGTGACTTTTCAAAGCTAAGTCTTCAAGATAATTTAGGAAAATTAGCTTTACACGACCCTTGCAATTCACGCGAATTTCCGCAAATGCAAGAAAGTGTGCGTTCACTTCTTTCTTCTTTACAGCAAGATTTTGAAGAATTGGAATTGGGCAAAGAAAACACACGTTGTTGCGGATTTGGCGGTCTTGCTTCGCATGTAAACGAAAGTCTAGCCGACACTTTTGCTGATGAAAGAAATAAGGATACAAACAAAGATTTACTTGTCTATTGCGCTATTTGCAGGGAGCGCATGCAAAAAGTTGGCAAAAATTCTATGCACATACTTGAGCTTCTGTTCCCTTCATGTGAAGATTTAAATGAACGCAAGAGCGCAAGTCTTATGTCACTTTTTCAAAGGCAAGAAAAGCGTTTGCACTTTAGAAAAAGCATGTTAAAAAATATTTGGAATGAAAAAATTATGGAAAATCAATCAGATATAAAATTCACTCTCGCTCAGGGTTTGGAGGAAATTCTTTCGCAAAGAAGAGTTTTGCAAGCAGACATAGCGCGAGTCTTGCAAGAAGCCAAGGAAAACGGCCCTTCCTTTTATTCAGAAGAAACAAAGGACTTTCTTGCCTGTTATCGTCCAAGGCAAGTGACGTATTGGGTGCGTTATCGCGAAGAAAATGGCAATATTCTTGTTGTCGATGCCTATTCACACAGAATGGTAGTGCCTGGTGTTGGCAATGCAAACAAAGAAGCATCTTATAAAGAATTTTGTTGTAAAAAGGTATAATCATTATGAAAGCAGAATTAAAAGGCATCACAGCTCAAGGTTTTCGATGCGCATGTGGGCAAGAGCTTGAAATACTTCCAGTTGAAATAAGGTATTTACAGGGTTCTTTTCAAGTAGAGCTTCCACGTTGCAAAGCATGTGGTTTTACCTACATTCCGCCTGAGCTTGCTCTTGGCAAGATGAAGGAAGTAGAAGGTATTTTGGAAGACAAGTAAGATTTTCAATTTTTTTGCCTTCGGCGACCAAAGGAAATAATTTCCTTTGGAAACCTTAGCATGAGCGGTTAAGATTTAGTGTGTAGCTAAAGCAAGAAGTGTATTTTTTTAATTTGCGAAAAAGTTTTAAGCTTCGCTTAAATACTGTTTCGCTTT
>CAYJHE010000126.1:0-6864 GCA_964369675.1 uncultured Desulfovibrionaceae bacterium
GTAGGTTAAGTTTATTTAATTGAGCTGCAAGACTTGAATCTAAAGTTTCATCACCTATTTTTAAAACCATTCCGCCTAAAAGAGAAGAATCTACTTTATAACTAAGTTCAAGTTTGCGCCCTGTTTGCTTTTCTAATTTCTCAAGTATTTCCTTTTTGCGATTATCGTCAAGCTCTATCGCTGTAGTTAAAATACCACGAGAAATGTTTTCCTGCTTGTCAATTAATTCTGCATAATAATCAACAACCTGTGGAACTATATCAAAACGCTTCTTATCAACAAGCAAGAAAAAGAAATGCATCAAATCTTTGCTTGCATTCAGCTTTTCTAAAAGCGCTTTAATAATATTTTTTTTGTCTTCAAGAGGGAAAACAGGATTTGTTGCAATAAATGAAAGCTCCTTTGAGCTAAGCATTGATTGCTTAAATGCTGTCATCACATCTTTTTGCTTGTGAAGCTCAGATGAAGATTGATTCTTGGTTAAATCAAAATATGCTTGCGCATATCTGGCTGCCACTGCTGAATGTTGCATGTATACCCCCAAAAAAAGAGTAGAAAATTTCAACTCTCAAAAATTAAAAATTGGATACTCTGTTGATTGAGGAATCTATCAACTTATGGTGAGCTGTATTATCAATACTTTGTTCCAAATTTTTACGAACTTCTGCCATTACTTCATCTGCAATCTTTGCGCGTATGTCATCAATTTCAGATTTTATCGCTTGCTCAGCTGACTTGTGCGCTTGTGTCACAATGGCTTCTGCTTGCTTTTTTGCTTCATCAACTATAGCATTTGCCATGTTTTCGGCAACAATTCTTCCCTCATTGAGAAGCTTTGAGCACTCTTCGTCTACATTAGCTATACGTTTTTCAAGTTCTGCTAAATCAGTCATGGCTTTTTGCTTCTTTTGTTCAAGCTCATCCATGTCAGAAACAACTTTTTGCCCCCTGCCTATCAAGGCACCCTTAATTTTATTGCCAGCCATATACCAAATAATACCAAGGAAAATGGCTACGTTCAAAACTCTAAGAGCAAAGTCGAGCCAATTGATTTCATCACTTGGCACTCCAGCTGCATAGGCATTTGAAGTCAAAAGAAAGATTGATGCTACATATAATAAAGATGAAAATTTTATTGCTTTCAAAGTAGTACTCCTAAAACTTCATTAAGAAAGTAAACGCTCAACAGTTAAACGAGCGTAATCTTTTGTGCTTGCGTGCAATACATCATAAGCCTTCGTGCTTTCGCTTTCACGCTGACTTGCTGCTTCTTTGCGAAGCTCTGCTGCTTTTGCACTTGCTTCTTCTTGGAGTTTTATGCTTTTTGCATGTGCTTCAGACTTCAATCTTTCGCGTTCTTTAATTACTTCAAGCTTTGCACTTGCAATTCTCTCTTCATATACCTTAAGTTTGACATTTGCCCTGAGCACAAATTCTTCTGTGCCTTCTTTTAAAGTATCGGTTGCCAATTTTCTTTTTGCCAAAACTTCGCGTATTGGCTTTATGATAAAGTGGTTAATAATAAGTAAACCGATAATAAAGTTTACTAACTGTATAAATAGGGTTATATCAACTGAAATCACGCGATTCCTCCAAATTAAATTTGAAAAAAGACAATAAGCATCTAAATGCCCTAATAAAAATAGCTCGAACATAAAAATGCACAAAAAACATAGACAATTTTTTGCCCTATGTAAAGACATTATTTAAAAAACTAGCAAGTTATTTAATGCACAAGCTATATATATTCTTTATTTGACTTTACAAGCTATTTTTGATTTGCATAACAAATCTCTGCTTATTGCGTTTTGGGAACTATTCGTCTGCAAGGTTTACTGCACTCACATTGCCCATGTTGATTTTACCGTCGATAACTGCGCCTTCTTCAACATTCAAGATAGGAGTAAAAATATCGCCTAATAGCTTGCCTTCTCTATGGATTGTCACCTTTCTTTTAGCAACAATTTTTCCTTTAAATAAACCAGAATTCACAAGCTCGCCCACTTCAACAGTGCCCTCTATGGTTGCATCTTTTCCAACTATAAGTGAACCTTCGCTTTCGATTTCGCCTTTAAAGTTACCATCGATGCGAACAGCTCCTTGAAAGCTTAACTTACCTTGATATTCAGTGCTCGCACCCAAAAAAGCATTAATTTCTTCTTTTGCCATGGCTTATACTCCTAGAATTTCTTAAAAATAATTTTTTTCTGACAAAATATAGATGATTACTTCTCTTCTGTCAAGGATTCTCTTATTCTGCAAACTCCGCAAATTCCTGCTGAAGTTGGATAAGAACATCGTGTACATGGTTGCAATTCCACACCATTTTCTTCTTCGTTCTTTTCAAATACTGGTCTTCCCCTTTCTAAAAAACCTTGATAAAAATCTAATTTTCTTCCAGGCATCATTTCTTCAAGGTCTACCCAAACATTTTTTAACTTTGTAAATGAAGCTCCTTGAGAATAAGGACAAGGGGCGTGGTGATTTTCAATACCCTTTAGATAGGCATAGTTTGCTGTTTCAAATTCGCCAAGTCTCCATAAAGGTTTTACCTTTCTGCCAAAGCCTTCTGTGTCTTCAAGCAAGGGAGCTTGATCGCTCAAGTAAGCTTGATCCCAGCGAAGTGTGTTTGAAAACAAACGAGCAACTTCATCATCTAGGTTATGCCCTGTCGCAAGCACTGTAAAACCCATATCGCGCGCTGTTTTATTAAAGAAATACCTCTTAATTTTACCACATACTGCACAAATAGGACGTTTTAATCTTGCCTTAACTTTTGGAATAGCAAGACCTTCTTCTTCCATTTCTTTGACTATCAAATTTAAGCCATGCTTTTTACAAAAACGCTCACACACGGCTCTTGCTTTATTTGAAGATTCACCTATAGACAAGTCAATATGCAAACCTGTTACGTCATAGCCTTGCAAATACAGCTCAAGCATGAGCGCTAAACTGTCCTTTCCACCAGAAAGTGCAACTAAAATCTTATCTTCTTTTGTGAACAAGGGCCCCTTGTGCATTGGACTTGCTTTAATACCCCTTTCCACCTGCCTAGAAAAAAATTCTATATAACAAGCTTCACAAAAAGCGGCATTATGACTAGGTAGTGCAGCAATTGCCTGTGCTTTACAACGTGTACATTTCATAGTATTCTCTGTTTAATCTTAAAATTTCCATTCTTGTATACTGTATAACAAAGAATAGCAAGCTTTATCCATTGTTGAAATTTTTTACAAGCCCATCTCATTACTTTTTGAGCACTTAAAGCCCCAAAAGTCACAATTGACAAAAAGCTTATTTTACACTATAATTATGCAATTAATTATAAATTAGAAATAAGGTTTTTTGCAATGCTTTCAAGCGAATTTTGCTTATACACCTCACTTATATTAGTATTTAGTTATAATATTCTTCTCTTTAGGTATGCCGCTAAAATACTTGTGAACGCAAAGAAAAGTATCATTCTTTACTCTGCTCTTGCGTGCTTTAATACTTATGCAACATATTTAGTATCAAACCTCCCCGAATATTACTATCTTTCCTTTTTTGCAATTGTCTTAGTTATAAGTATACAGTTTAAAATTATTTCAAAGTCAAGCTATAGGCAAAGTCTTTTTGGAGCTGTAACTTTTGCTTTTCATATTGCCTCAATAAACCTCCCCGTGATCATGGCTTTTTCATACTTCCTTGATATTCCGCCTCTGAGCTTGCTTGAAGACATGCGTTACCACCACATAATGCTGTCTACAAGTATGGTAATTTTAATTTTCGCTCTTTTTGTGGGCACAAAGCTTATTCCTGCAAGGGATATTAGAAAAATATCTTCTTCTTCACCTTATTCTGAAACACACACTGCAACAACATGCTTTATTCTCGGATATTTATCTTTTGATGCATATTGCTTTGTGAGCTATAGTTTATTCCCTGAGCAAGCCTTTCAAATCTTTGCTATCACCTTAGTTTCATTATGTGCTTTTTATTTTCTTTTGATATACACAATTAACTTTATCAATTTATCCGCTTATAAAAGACAGTCAGATTTAGCCCAAACAAACTACAACAACTTGCTTCTAAAGAAGAAAGAAGTCTCAGATAAACTTATTACAGACCACCTCACAAAGCTTTATAATAAAAAATATATTACTGAACAACTTCAGAGCATTCTTTCGCATACTGAAGTAAACTTTGGCTTGCTGTTCATGGATGTAAATGCACTAAAATATGTAAACGACACCTACGGCCATGAAGTTGGCGATGAATACATCAAAGCTATAGCACAAGCTCTTCAAGAATCTATAAGAGACATTGATATTGCCGCAAGAATCAGTGGTGATGAATTTTTGGCAATCCTCCCCTATATAGATTCAGAGAAAGCTGTTGAGAGCATTGCACAACGTGTTTCTATGCATATAGATAAACACGCAAAAATAAAAGACTTTAAACTTTCTGCAAGCATTGGCTTTGTTTATGTTGATGAGACTCTCAAAAAACTACAAGCCCAAGATATTATTGATTTAGCTGATAAAAAAATGCGCGAAAACAAGCTTGTTTTCTATTCTAGTGCCGCAGCAAGAGAGGAGGCGAATAATGCTTAACTTTCTTTTTGCCTTTAGTTTTTTACTTTATTCATTTGCTTTTTATTTCTATTCAACAAGGCTTTTTGGAATAAGCACAAAAATCCAATACGCTCTTGCTTCATTATTTAATGCCTTCTTGTATATGTATTATATTTTGTATGTAAGCTTTGAATACGAATATATAGCATTAATCATTCTCTTTTTGCTCTACTTTGTGCAAGTCAAACTCATATTCAGGCAAAGCTATACAATTATTTTATTCAGAACATTTACCATGACCCTACACGTCATTGCTATGCGTATGGTTGTGATAGGCTCGCTTGCACTTATCTATGACACTCCTATCTATATACTTGCAAGAGATCAAGAATTTAGAATAATTGCAAGTACAATCTTTTTCTTTATCGCCTTACCTTATGTTTTTATTGTGAAAACTATTTTTGATAGAATTGACTTTGTCAGTGTATTAAAAAGCGGCAAAAGTCTTATATTTTCTCTCTATTTGCTTACAGCAATTTTTATCTATTGTCTCTTTACAGTTTATTCGCTCTATCCTGTAACATATCCTGATGTGAAAACGATTTATATAATCATAAAAACAGGTTTCTGCTCGCTTGTCTCTTTCTTTATTTGCTTTACCTATGAATATATTTTTACAAAATTAGCAAAACATCAAAATACCTATCAAGTATTGTCAGAAGCTTTGGAACAAGGCAAAATTGACCTCGAGAAATTAAACCAAGAAGCAACAATAGATGCATTTACCGGTTTAAACGTAAGAGATGTTGCCTATACGCGACTTGAACATTTTCTTTCAGATGAAGAACCTTTTTATGTCTTCTTTTTAGATATGAATGGATTAAAAACTGTCAATGATAGTTATGGCCATCACGAAGGCGACTTCTACATTCTTAAAACAGCAGAAATATTAAAAGAAAACTTTAAAAGAGACACTATAGCACGACTAGGCGGAGACGAATTTTTTATTGTTGGCAAATTCCAAGAAAATAATGACCCTTGCGAGAAAATTGAAAAAACATTGCAGGAAGTTGCTCACATATCAGAAAAATATAATAAAGAATACGAAACTTCGCTCTCCTATGGCTATTTAGTTATTGATAGTAGCAATAATAAAATCCTCACCTCCCCTGATGCTATTATTAAACTTGCTGACCAAAGAATGTATGAATATAAAAAAGAAATAAAGAAGCAAAGAATCGTTATTGTTCCAAAAAACCTATAAGACACCAACTTTATTTGTCTATTTTAACGCCTTCTTTACATTTGATATAGCATTTTCGACTTATTCTCATTTGTTTCGGCACGCTGTGTCACACTATGAAAGAAAGCTCATGTAGGGATAATCCCTTACAGAAGACCTAGCTCTTCTTTCTCTCGTTAGAGAATTATTCCCACAGCCTTTGTTCGCTTAGCTCACTTTTTTACTTTAATTTCAAATAGAAAGAGTATAAACTAGAATGACGTGCAGCATTTTACTCTCTGAATAAGTTCTTATTTGACTTTTCTAAATTAAATGCTTATGTACTTATTTCAAGACAAGCACTGCATGTTTATGCACGGCTTGATTATTGGGGGCGCATTGGTTTCGACGTGGGCGAAGAAGCCAAAATGGCAGGTCGAGGCGCCGCTGGCCTCGTTAAAAGCGGCAACAAAGTAATTGCAAACGATAATTACGACTACGCTTTAGCTGCTTAGTTAAAGCATAGAGGGGTTCGCCCCCTCGCATCACACGCTCTGACTTCCTCTAGGAATGTGTGGTGTAAAACTTAGAGGGATGCTCTTTTTTGTGCGTGTTTGGCAAAAAAGAAAAGACTTAAAACACAAAGCTTTTTGCGCCTGTCTGTGGGCAAGTAAAAAGCTATCGTACACAGACTAAACCTGTAGATCTTTTGCGTGGACTGTTTGCGGACGCGAGTTCGATTCTCGCCGCCTCCACCAATGAACGATTAAAAACTTCGGCTAATCTAAAGTGAAACTTTGAATTAGCCGAAGTTTTTTAATATACAGCTTAAAAGTTTTTATGGTTATAACCGTAAAATTTTTTTGATTTTAAATGGTTTTTCTCTTGCTTTTAAATTCCCCTACCCTCTCCAAAAATATGACGTAGCTCGTGCCTTACCGACTTTTTCAATTTTACCTTTATCGAGCAAATCTTTTAAACTTCTTTCAACTGTAATCGCTGAAATATCGGGACATTTTTCTACTATTTCAGCTTTTGTTATCTTCCCAAGAGTTTGCTTAATAAGCTCTTCAATTCGTTCTGCTT
>CAYJHE010000127.1:0-6751 GCA_964369675.1 uncultured Desulfovibrionaceae bacterium
TAGGTCTTTCTGTGAACAATTCAATTCTTATAGTTGAAAATGCTGTAACAAAGATAGAAAAGCATGGCTGGAGCATAAAAGATGCTCTTTGGGATGGTTATGAAAATAAGATGCGTACAATCTTGATGACAACAATCGCTATCATACTTGGTATGGTGCCGCAAATGTTCTCAACAGACGGCATGAAGTCATCTATGGGTGCTGTTATTATTGGCGGCATGCTTGCTTCACTTCTATTTACATTCTTACTCACTCCAACTGTATTCTTTATCCTTGAAAAAATGAGAACTTTCAGACTGAGGAATATATTTAGTAAAAAAACTGCTTAATAAGCAGGTTAAATAAAATGCTAAAAAGGCGTAAGAAAATAATTTATTTTCTTACGCCTTTAGTCATTTAGCTACATCTAACTAATTTCTTTGAATTATTTTTTAAAGCTAAGTAAGGGTGTTTGCTAATAATTTTCTTCTTGTCATTCTATAAAAGAGTGTGTAAGCTTTGCCTTCAAAGTTCATTTCAATTTTTTGGGAAAAAAGTGTGTATGGAATACCTTAGGAAAAAACCTGATTGGAACAATAAAAAAATCTTATTAATCCGCCTTGATAGGTTGGGAGATCTCATAGTAAGCACTCCTGCAATGCGTGCGATTAGAAAGGCTTTTCCAGATTCTCAAATCGACTTACTTGGCTCACATATGAATCGTGCTTTGTTTAAATATTGCGAATATCTCGATAATACCTATTGTTACGACAAAAGGCATCTCTTAGATGCAGTGAAACTCATTTTTAGCTTAAGAGCAAAAAAATACGATGTTGTTATATGCTTATCCCCACACTCAAAGACATCAAACTTTTACACTCAATGTATTGGTGCGCCAATAAAACTCGCTATTTGCGAACCACCGAAAAAACACCAAAAAATTTACACTTACTCAGCTCCTGCAAGTTCACAGGCAAATATTTTGGAATTTTACAAAGACTGTATGGAACAAATGGGCTTTGAAATGCCAGAGATTAATCCTGTTATAAATATTCCATCTTCTGTTCGTGAGGACATTGACCTCACATTTCCAAAAAATACTGAAAAAAAACGTATTATTATCTCTATAGGAAATATTTTGCGCCCTCATAAAAGATGGAAAGTTTCTTACTATGCTCAAGTTATAAAGAGCTTACATGAAAAATATAATTCAGAAAAACAACTACTTGATATTATTATCATGGTTGGAAAAAGCGACTTGCCCCTTCTTGACGAACTTGGCGACCTTCCAAAGGATTATTATACACTTTATATAGGAACTGATATAGCACAGAGCGCGGCACTTATAGATAATTCCAACTTATTTGTCTGCACTTCGTCAGGCCCAAGCCATATAGCCGCATCGACTTCATGCCCTATTCTCTCACTGATAACACCTTATATGTATAATCACTGGCGACCAATTAGAGAACATGACACTTGTATAGTGAACGAGGATATACACAGTATTAAAGTTGAAGAAGTGGTGGAAAGAATAGAACAATATATCAATAGTTAAATTAATCGCCGATTTAGGAAAGAATCAAGTGTCTACAAAGCTAAATAAAAAAAATAATCAGCTTTAGTTACAATAAAATTGACAGTTTATTCACTTTAAATACAAATTATTTTCAAAAGACAAAATATAAGTTTGACACTTGACAATAATACATATATAAAAACAAAAAGATTATTCTAGGGTGCGATTTGTATGAAAGTTGTTATTTTAGCAGGCGGATTAGGAACAAGGTTGGCAGAAGAAACTGGTTTAAGACCAAAACCAATGGTTGAAATCGGTGGAAAGCCGATTTTATGGCATATTATGAAAAGCTATGCCCACTACGGTTATAATGACTTTGTTATTCTTACAGGCTATATGTCTCACTATATAAAAGATTATTTTATTAATTATTATAATCGCTATTCTGATATTACTGTTGATATGTCAAACAATAGTGTTGAAATTCACAGAACCCGTCATGAGCCATGGAAGGTTACAATGCTTTACACTGGCGAGGATACCATGACAGGAGGAAGAATTAAAAGAGCGCAAGAATATATTGGTAATGAAAGATTTCTTCTTACCTATGGCGATGGTGTTTCTGATGTCAATATACCTGAAAGCATTAAATCGCATGAGCAATCAAATAAGCTTGTCACTATGACTGCCGTTCAATTGGCAGGACGTTTTGGTGCTTTAGTCATTAAAGAAAATAATATGATTACTTCTTTTATGGAAAAACCAAAGGGTGCTGAAAGTTGGATTAATGGTGGTTTCTTTGTGTGCGAACCACAAGTTTTTGACTATATACAAGAAGGCGATTCAACAATTTTTGAGCGCTCCCCTCTTGAAAGCTTAGCAAAAGACGAACAATTAAATGCTTATAAGCATGATGGCTTTTGGCAACCGATGGACACATTGAAAGATAAAAACGAATTAACTGAACTATGGGTAAATAACAAAGCACCATGGGCAGTTTGGAATAAGTAAATCTGGGGGATTTATGTATAAACTAGAGAAAGGAATGATTGAAAATTTGATTGATTTAAGAGTCAACCATAAGGTTGTTGGCTTAAAGTTTTCTTTTGAAGATGAAGGAAGCTTAAGAGACGAATCAAATTTATTCATGCGAGTAGCACACAAAGCTTCTGTACCTGTATCCATTAAGGTCGGTGGTTGTGATGCGCGCAAGAACATTCAAGAAGCTTGGAATCTAGGAGCTGTTAAAATTGTTGCTCCAATGGTTGAAACACCGTATGCGTTGAAATTATACATAAACGCTCTTAATGCGGTGTGCCCTGATTGGCAAGATGCTGGCATTAAAGCTTATATTAATGTTGAGACAATAACAGCTTGTCAAAACCTTGATGCAATGCTTGAAATTCCTGAAGCAAAGTATTTATCTGGCTGTGTTGTTGGAAGAGTTGACCTTGTTGGTTCACTAAATATGCCAAGAAGTGCTGTCAACACTGATGAAATTTTTAAATTAACCTATGCCGTTGCTGATAAAATGAAATCAACTGGAAAGGACTTTCTTATAGGTGGTTCTATTTCAATTGAAGCGATGGACTTTTTAAACAAACTGCCTGAAAATGCATTAAAATATTTTGAAACTCGTAATGTTATATTTGATGTTTCTGCTATGGAAGGCAATATTGCACTAGGTTTGACTAAGGCAATGAAGTTTGAGTTAGACTGGCTTATGTACAAACAAAAGAAATACGCTTTCTTAGCAAATAGAGATGTCGAGCGTATTAAAATGATGTCAGAGCGTTACGAAAAAAACCTTCAACAACTTTCTTAGGTTCTCTTATGCAAGCATTAATAACTGGTGCCTCGCGCGGAATTGGTAAAAGTATTGCACAACTTTTTACTGAACGCGGAATAAGTGTTTTAACTCCCACACGAAAAGAGCTTTCACTAGATTCGCAAGAAAGTGTGGATAAATATGTAGCTAAGCACTCAAATATTGATATATTGGTAAATTGTGCTGGAATTAATGACCTTGCGTCCATTGAAGAAATGACTGAAGATTTACTTGCAAAGACCTTGCAAGTAAATCTTGTGTCTGCTTTATTTCTTATGAAAGCCGTTACCCCGCACATGAAACAGCAACAATGGGGAAGAATAGTTAACATCACTTCAATTTGGAGTGGTTTTTCAAAAGAAAGACGTTTAATGTATTCCGTAGCTAAGGCTGGTTTAGATGGTGCAACAAGGGCAAGTGCTGTTGAGTTATCTAAGTTTGGCATTCTTGTTAATAGTGTAGCACCTGGTTTTGTAAATACTGAACTCACTTCACAAAACAACACCCCAGAACAAATTCAAGTTATTGCAGAGGCTTTACCAATAAAACGCTTAGCAGAGCCACATGAAATTGCTGAATTAGTTTATTTTTTAGCCTCAGATAAAAATTCATTTATGTGTGGCCAAACTTTATATGCTGATGGGGGCTTTTCATGTGTGTAGAAACACTAACTATATCATCAAATATAAAAGATTATAATGTCTATTTTGAGAAAGACGCTTCTTTTTTAGACACTCTTTCACAGTTAGAAAATTCTGTTTTTATTATAGATGAAAATGTATACCGTTTACATAAAGATACTACTTTAAAGTCTATCCAAAATGATAAGCTTATTATTTTAGAAATACATGAAAACAAAAAAAATATAGATACTGTTTGCGAATTATATGAAAAGATTATGCAATTTTCACCTCGCAAAAACTTGAATCTTATTTCTATCGGTGGCGGCATTACACAAGATTTGACAGGCTTTGTTGCTTCAAGTTTATACCGTGGTGTTAATTGGATTTTTATTCCAACCACCTTACTTGCACAAGTAGATTCATGCATTGGTGCAAAAACTTCGTTAAATTTTAAACAGTATAAAAATCTTGTCGGAACATTTTATCCGCCAACAAAAATTCATATCTATCCTGAATTTTTAAAAACACTTCCGAGAGAAGATTATTATTCAGGTATAGGCGAAATGGCTAAACTTCATCTTATGAATGGTGAGGCAGATACAAAGACCTTTATTAATGATTTACAATCTCTTGATTTTTTAGATTCTGAAACTCTTCTCAAAAGAACAAAGAAATGCCTTTCAATTAAGAAAGAATATATTGAAGGCGATGAGTTTGATACTGGGCGCAGAAACATGCTAAACTATGGTCATTGCTTTGGTCATGCCATTGAAAGCGCAAGTGAGTTTGCAATTTCACATGGTCAAGCAGTTGTACTTGGTATGATTTTAGCCAATAGATATGCTTGCCAAACAGCTTTACTTTCTGAGGAGCAGGAAAGATTTATTCGTGAAAAAGTTCTTGAACCTATATTAATTGTTCAACTTCCTCAATGTGATATTTCAAAGGTCTTATCTGCCATGCAACAAGACAAGAAAAACCTTGGTAAAGGTTTAGCACTTGTAATGATTGATAACACCTATGATATGCATAAAATTACTGATTTACAACCAACAACAGCAGGCGAGTTATTAAAAAAATGGCTATAAAGTTATCTGATTTCATTGCAAAACATTTAAAAGAAAAACATGGAATAGAACATTTTTTCTTTGTTTCTGGCGGTGGAGCAATGCACTTAAACGACTCTTTTGGCAAAGCTTTCACCTATACAGCGCATCATAACGAACAAGCCATGGCTTATGCCGCAGAAGGTTATGCAAGAGTTAATCAAAGAATTGCTCTTGTGAATCCAACTTCTGGGCCTGGCGGTTTGAATTGTTTAAGCGGTGTTTTTGGGCAGTGGACTGATTCTGTTCCTGTTATCTATATTTCAGGTCAAATCAAGAGACAAACAATGATTGGTACTTATCCTAAACTTTCTCTTCGTCAACTTGGCGATCAAGAAGTTGATATTATTCAAAGTGTTAAGCATTTAACAAAGTACGCCCATTGTGTTGTTGATGCAAACGAAATCAAATATCATTTAGACAAAGCGATTTATGAAGCTACAACAGGCCGAATGGGGCCTGTTTGGCTTGATATTCCACACGACATTCAATCTTCAATGATTGAAGAAAGCCAGCTTGTTGAATTTAGCTTTCCTGAAAACAAGCCTGCTGAATTGAAGTTAGAAAGCGTATTTGAAGCCTTATCAAAAGCAAAAAAGCCTTTGATTGTTGCAGGCAACGGTCTTCGTGTTGCAGGCAAGGTGAGTGAACTGAATGAACTTTTAGCAAAGACTTCAATTCCAGCTGTGACCACCTTTAACGGTTTTGATGTATTAGAAGATGAAAATCCTTTATATATCGGACGTATAGGAACAGTTGGACAAAGAGCAGGCAACTTTGCCTTACAAAACGCTGATTGCATTCTCTTCTTAGGAACACGCAATAACATACGTCAAGCGAGCTATAATTGGGAAAATTTTGCAAAAAATGCCTATAAGATTATAGTTGATATTGATAAAGCTGAACTTGATAAACCTACTGTTATACCTGACCTTGCAATTCAAGCTGACTTGAAAGACTTTCTCCCTGCACTTTTAGAAAAACTCTCCCCTCTTTCTGTTGATAAGGATTGGCTTGATTATTGTGCAAAAGTTAAAAACGATTTTTCATTTGCTAACAATCCAGAACAAAAACAAGATAATACCAATATCGACCCTTATCATTTTACTTACATTCTCACTAAGATGATGAAAGAAAACGATATTTTTGTTATGGCAAACGGTTCTGCCTGTGTGTGCCCCTTCCAAAATGCTGTCGTGAAAAAAGGACAGAGATATATATTAAACTCTGGCAATGCAGCAATGGGCTTTGCCCTACCTGCTGTTATTGGTGCGTGTTATGAGGCAAAGGGGCGTGATATTATCTGCCTTGAGGGCGATGGTTCTATAATGATGAACATACAGGAATTGCAAACAGTTGTCGAAAACAGGCTTCCTGTAAAACTCTTTATATTAAACAATAATGGTTATTCGTCTATTAAGCAAACACAGCAAAATTTCTTTAATGGAAATATGGTTGGCTCTGGTGCTACAAGCGGAGTGAGCATGCCTGACTTTATTCAACTTGCTAAAGCTTTTGGACTTAAAGCGGTAAAAATCACAAATCCACAAACAATGGAAGCAGAAATTCAAGCTGTTTTGAAAGAAGAGGGAGCTGTTGTCTGCGAAGTGAAAACCATCGAAGATTATGGCTTTGCACCAAAACTTTCAGCGCGTACACTTGAAGACGGAACAATGGTTAGCCCAACATTAGAGGA
>CAYJHE010000128.1:0-6702 GCA_964369675.1 uncultured Desulfovibrionaceae bacterium
TGCAAAGAAGGCAATCTTAAAGGAATAACATTTAAGCGAAAATACAAGTCTTGTCTAAACTTGCCTTCAGCTATCCAGCCTTCCATATCACGGTTAGTTGTTGCAAGTACGCGCACATCCACCTTTAAAGTTTCTGTTCCGCCAACTCTGTCAACTTCACCCTCTTGCAAAACACGCAATAATTTTGCCTGCAAGGCAGGGTCCATTTCAGAAATTTCGTCTAATAAAAGTGTGCCATTATGTGCAAGTTCAAATTTGCCAGGTTTTCTTGCTATCGCGCCTGTAAAAGCGCCTTTTTCATGTCCAAAAAGTTCGGATTCTAAAAGATGTTCGGGTAATGCCGCGCAGTTCACTGCAATAAAAGGTGCGTCAGCCCTGTCACTCCATGCATGAAGTGTGCGCGCAAACATTTCCTTACCAGTACCTGAATCACCTGAAATAAGTACAGATGCCTTTGACTTTGCCACCTGCTTTGCAAGCATAAGTACACGCTGAATTGCAGGATTTGAGCCAACTATATGATGTTTGTTTTCTACAGCTTTCTTGTTTTCTTTTTTCGAAGCAGAAGGAAGTGAAGATGTTGACTTTACAACAGATTTTATCTTGTCAATTTGTATCGGGTCTAGCCAATAGTCCTTTGCACCAAGATTCATAAAGTATTCAGCTTCTTCCTTGTCCGCCTTGTCTGAAATAATATAAACAGGCGGGAATTGTGGGTCATCTCTGCCAATTTCAAGCAAGTCTTCCACACTGTAGTTTTGAAGTTGCGTACGAGAAAAGATAGCAGTCACTTCTTTTCTTAAAAAAGAAGATACCGCTTGAATGTTTTCTGCAAGCCCAACCTCAATGCCTTCTTCCTTCAAAAGTGGAAAAAATGGCGTGATTAAACTTGCTGGAGCAATAAAAACAATACATTTATTTTGACTCATATGAAAAATGTAGCAGTAATTTAAAAAATTATCAAGTTTTAATTTATTATCATAAAGAGTTAGCATTTGAATCTCATTCTTTTTTTTTGCCTTCGGCGACCAAAGGGGGTCACCCCCTTTGGAAACCCGAGCATGAGCAGAATAACCTGTAGTGAGTGGCTAAAGCAGTTTTTTTATTTTTTTTTGCTTACGAAAAAGTTTTAAGCTGCGCTTAAATACTTTTTCGTTTTAAAAATAGGGACTTGTGTGTTGCGTTATTTTTTTCTGCGAATAAAGAGCAAGAAACATCTTCACTGCGTTCAGATGACTTTTTAGGTTTTTAATATTTCTCAAAATACCATGTGAACGAAGTGAACATGGAAGCATGCTTATTCTTCGTAGGCAAACTTGACATTAAACAATAGTCTTAAATTTTTAAAGCGAAACAGTATTTAAGCGAAGCTTAAAACTTTTTCGCAAATTAAAAAAAAGAACTTCCTGCTTTAGCCACACACTACAACTTAACCGCGCATATTCGGGTTTCCAAAGGGTAGTAACCCTTTGGTCGCCGAAGGCAAAAAAGAGCAAAATAATCCAAAAAAAATTCTAAAAAAACTTGACACTTTATTCTTGTGTTTTACTTTTCTAGTAGAAAATACAATGGAGAAAAATATGTCTACAAACCAGCATGAATTTCGATCTGACGTACGCAAAGTACTCAATATTTTAACACATTCTCTTTATACTAATAGAGAGATTTTTTTACGCGAACTTTTGTCAAATGCATCTGATGCACTTGACAAAGTACGCTTTTTGCAAAGTCGTGGTGACCTTGCTACTTCTGACTTACCACTTGAAATTACAATAGAAATTGACAAAGACAATAAGAAACTTGTGATAAAAGACAGTGGCATAGGCATGAAAGAATCTGAAATGATTGATAACCTTGGAACTATTGCAAAATCAGGTTCAGAAGAATTTCTTAAAGAATTGAATGCGCAAAAAGAAGGGAATGCAAATTCTGAAACCTCTTCAGACGCTTCACAAATCATTGGAAGATTTGGTGTGGGCTTTTATTCTGTTTTCATGGTATCAGAGCATGTAGAGGTGATTTCTACTTATGCTGATGATAAAGAAAAGCAAGCGCATATCTGGACTTCAAGCGGCGAAGGCACTTTCACACTTGAAAAATATACACAAGAAGACGCGCCAAAACGCGGAACACATATCTCTATCACTTTTAAAGAAGACGCCCTTCACTATTTAGAAGAATACGAACTTGAAGGGATTATTCGTAAACACTCTTCTTTCTTGCCTTTTCCTGTGAAATTAGGCGAAAAACTTGTCAATACAACTCCTGCTATTTGGCGTGAACCAAAATCAAGCTTGACACAAGAACAGTATAATGAATTTTATACCTTCCTTACTTATGACGAACAAGCGCCTATGGGCACAATACATTTTTCAACAGATTCACCTATACAATTCAATATGTTAGTCTTTATTCCTAACACTGAACTAGACCTTGCTTTAGCACAAAGAGAGCAATACGGTCTTGATTTGTATGCAAAGCGTATTTTAATTAATAGAGATAATAACGACCTTGTGCCAAACTATCTTGCATTTTTGAAGGGTGTTGTTGACACTGAAGATTTGCCTTTAAATATTTCGCGCGAAACCTTGCAAGAAAATGTGCTTATCAGAAAGATTTCACAAACAGTGACAAAGCAAGCACTTAAGCATTTAGAAAGAGTGGCAAAAGACGACAATGAATTGTATGAAAAAATCTGGAATACGCATAATAAATTGTTCAAGCTAGGCTATATGGATTATGTGAACAGAGAGAGCTTTATTCCACTATTACGCTTCAATACTTCATTGCATGAAGATGCGGATAAGCTTTCAAGTTTAGATAATTATATTGAAAATGCAAGTGCAAAACATGGCGACAAGCAAAAAACAATATGGTTTATTCAAGCACAAAGCAGAGAAGCGTGTAAATTGCACCCTCTTTTTGAGTCCTTTAGACGCCGTGAGATTGAAGTTTTGTTCTTGTATGAACCAATTGATGAAATTGTCTTTGAATCCATTCAAAACTATAAGGAATTTAATTTTAAATCCATTGAATTTGCAAGTGAAGAGGATTTAAAAGACTTCCCTGAAACAAGCGCGGACGACAATAACACTCCTTTGAAAGAAGAAGAAAAGCCTATTCTTGACAACCTTCTTGCTGCAATCAAGGCTGCTTTGCTTGATAAAGTTAAGGAAGTTCGTGCGTCAACAAGACTTGCGAGCGCGCCTGCTGTTTTAGTTGGGGCTGATGGGGCGAGCTCATCACTTGAAAAACTTTTGCGTACAATGAATAACGACAGTTCTATTCCGCAAAAGATTTTTGAAATCAATCCAAATCATCCGCTTATACATAATATGATGAATATCTATAAAGCAAACCCTGACGACCCACTACTCACGGATATGATTCATACTTTATTTGAAACATCTCAATTACTTGATGGCTATATTCAAGACCCATTTGTACTTGCAAACAGAGTGAACACACTCTTGCAAAAGTCCTCAGGTTGGTACACTGAAATTAAAAAATAAGACTTTTGAGGGGGAAAACCACATTTTTATGATAAAAATGTGGTTTTCCCCCTCAAACTCCCCCTTTTCTTAAAAAACATGTGTGGAAAAATTTTAGCCTATAAATAAAGTATACGGCACAAGTTAATGTGTTTTGATTAATTTCTCTAAAACACATGTGAACGAAGTGAACATGCCCTTAATCTTTGCTTGTAGCTGGAACTTACTATAAAGCAAGACTCCCATTTTTAAAGCGAAACAGTATTTAAGCGAAGCTTAAAACTTTTTCGCAAATAAAAAAAAATAAATTTCCTGCTTTAGCCACGGATATCGCTTAACCGCGCATGCTAAGGTTTCCAAAGGGGATTATCCCGTGAGGATAATCCTCTTGGTCGCCGAAGGCAAAAGAAAATCTTGCCTTTTAATTAAATCTTTACATATACTTGCGTGTTTGGCAGATATTTCACTTCAAATTGACTTGTGATATTATTGAGTGTTTCAGAGTGCCCAATAACCAAGGCGCCGCCTGTAATAAGGTTTTCGTGAAAACCGCCAATAACATTTTTCTTCACTTCATCGTCAAAATAGATGATAACATTTCTACAAAAAACAATATCAGATTGAGGCACAAGTTTTTTTACCATAGCCCTATCATTGAGATTTATTTGTGTAAAGGAAACAAGGTTTTTTACTTCAGGGCAGACTTCAAAAAGCCCATTTTTTTCATTAAAATACTTTTTAATATAGTCTTTTGGTGTTGAGCGTAGTGAATATTCATTATACAAGCCTTCCTTTGCTGCAACAAGCATTGCAGGCGAAAGGTCACCTGCGGTGATCTTTATCTTCCACTGTGCTTTTTCTGCTTTAAGAAGTTCAAGCAACATAATTGCTAGGGTATAGGGTTCTTCACCACTTGAACAACCGGCTGAAAAGATGTTTAATTTCTTTTCCTTTCTTCTTTCATCAATAAATGGTTTGAAAATCTGGTCGTTTACTGTGTTTAATTGCGGAACATTTCTAAAGAAAGAAGTTTCATTTGTTGTCATTTGTTCGTAGAATTTATTCAATTCTTTCTTACTTGAATCTTTATTTTTTAGATAATGATAGTATTCATCATAACTATTGAGAGCAAGTTCATTCAATCTCACAAGCAATCTATTTTTAAAGAGGTATTTGCGAGATTCTGTAACAAATATACCGCTTTGTTCATAAAGAAAGTCGCGCAATTTGACAAATTCAGCATCTGTAATTTCTGAATCAAGTGTTGTCTTGGGTGTGCGCTCTGCTGTAGTACTTGTTGCGGCACTTGTTGAAGTACTTGCTGCAAAAGACTTTGTTGCGCTACTTCCTAGAGAACTTGTTGCGCGCGAGCTTGTGCTTGTAGCAGTTCTGTCAAGGAAAGAAGCAGGTTTTGTTGCTTGACTTGTGTTTTGTGAAATTAAAGAATGTGAGTTGACTAAGTTGAGCTTTGTTTGCGTTGGATTGGCTGTTTTTGCGCTACTGGTAGCTGTCAAATCTTTTGAAATTGTGTGGTCTTTTATAGACGAGCTTGTATTGCTTGTTTGAGGTGTTCTTGACAAAAGTTTTGACTTTTCCTCTTCTATCAGCCTTGAGCGCAAATGCTCAATAGAGTTGCTTTTTTTAAAGTCTTGACTATTGACAGTGCTTGCACTTGCTACTTGTGTAGAACTAGTAGGCACTGTTTTTTGTGTTTGGGCAGAAGTCGATTGTAAAGGAGCGTTTTTGTTTACGCTACTTTCAAGTGTCTTTGTTTCAGGTGCACTTGGCTCAACTGTCTTGCTAGGCTTTTTATATGTACCCTTAACAACTTTTTTTGTTGCAGGCAAAGGAATAGTTTTTGGTTTTTCCTTTGGCTTTTCAAAAGGGTTATTTGGCTTTAAAAAATCTGACATGAAAATACCTTCTCAGAAGATTTTTGTGTTGCTACTTTAATATTTAAGAATAAATTGCTTCTAATATAGCATCTGCTATCTTATCAACATCAACAACATGGTCTGCTAATCCTGCATCTACAACGGCTTTTGGCATGCCGTACACAACACAAGAATCCTCGTTTTGTGCAATGACCTTTCCGCCTTTTTGCTTAAATACCGCCATTCCATTTACGCCATCACTTCCCATACCTGTCATCATCACACCAACCGCATGTCTTCCTACTTCTGCAAGAGATTCAAACAAGACATTTGCTGAGGGTTTATAAAGTTCTGTTTTAGGTTCTATTGAAAGATGAACTCTTAAACCTGCGGCAGCTCTTTGAAGACTTAAATGCTGTCCGCCAGGCGCAACATAGGCATGACCAGGTTTGAGTACTTCGCCTTCTTCTGCTTCTTTTACAGTGATTTTGCATATATTATTTAATCTGTCTGCAAAAGCCTTGGTAAATGTTGCAGGCATGTGTTGCGCAATAATAATACTTGGTTTAAAATCTGCAGGTAGAGCTACAAGCACTTTTTGAATAGCCGGTGGACCGCCTGTTGAAATGCCTACGCCTACATAAGTACGTTTTGGAACACCTGTGGGAGTGCTTCTTGGTGCGCTTGAACTAGCAAGAGTGCTTGTTGAAGAAAAAGCTGGTCTTGTGCTTGTTTGACTCGCGCTTGTTGTGGAAGTTGTGCTTGCTTGTCTTGCACTTGTTGCTGAAGTTGTGTTTGTTTTCAAAGCAGCTGTACGCGCTCTTAGACGCATAAAGTTACCTTTTTTTCCAACAGCGATAACCTTGTCGCAAAGATTTTTTTGTAAATCCTCTATTGAAAAGGAATCGTCATTATATTTTGGAATAAAATCAATAGCGCCAAGTTCAAGAGCTTTGAAAGTTGCTTCTGCGCCCGCAACTGTGAGCGAACTTACCATAAGCACAGGAGTAGGATTTGTTTGCATAAGCTCTTTGAGCATGGTAAGCCCGTCCATTACAGGCATTTCTATATCTAATGTGATAAGGTCTGGTTGAAGTTCTTTTGCTTTTTCTAGTCCCTCTTTGCCATTTTTTGCCATGCCAATCACTTCTATTTCAGGTGAAGAGTTGAGCATTTTTTGTATTGAATTACGCATGAAAAGCGAATCGTCAACTATTAAAACTTTAACCATTATAGACTTCCTTAAAAAATGTTTCTCTTAGTATAAGACAAGCTTTTAGAAAAAACAAGTTAATTGATATATACTATTAATTTCTTTCTATTTGAAATGTCGGCAA
>CAYJHE010000129.1:0-6508 GCA_964369675.1 uncultured Desulfovibrionaceae bacterium
TGGTAAATATTTCATACATAAAATAACAAAGTGAACGCAGTGAACAAAAGCTGTGAGAATAATTCCCACACGAGCAAAGCGAAAACTCATTTTTCCAAAAAAAATGCTTTTCTCTCACGAAATAAAAATGATAACAAAAAAACCCCGCGGGGGAATGGTTCTGATCAAGCAGAAACGCGTGCGGGGAAAGAAGATAAAAGCCTGAGCCCATACCCAATTTTTTAAATTTAATTTTTATTAATATATACTTATATTTTTATAGTGCCTTGCGCTAGGCTTTGAATGATTGGACTTAGGAATGTGGTGTCGTAGCGTGTACGCATGCCTGAGATTTCCTCAATAGCTGCCTTCATGGGCTTTTTAGGCCTGTAGGGTGTTTCCTGCACCATAGCTGAAAGAGAATCTGCTATAGCTGTGATTTTTGCAAGCGCACTTGGTTGCGTATTTTTTTGCGGATAGCCTGAACCATCTAGTCTTTCGTGATGCTCATATACAGCTTGCATCACTTCTTTTGAAGGTGGCTCTAATTTGTGCAACATCTTCATACCAACAAGTGGATGCGCTTGAATTTTTTGTAATTCTTCTGAAGTGAGACCTTGCTTTTTTGTGAGCAAGAAGGCTGGAAGCTTGCACATACCGATGTCGTGTAAAAATAGACCCAAACAAAAATAGTTAAAAGTTTTTCTTGTTTGCTTATCTTGCATTTGCGTAAAAATCCACGCGCCTAGTATGAGTGTGTTAACAGCATGACTTGCTGCATCGAATACGTCATTATAAAGCTTGCCAAGAAAAGGGCGTAAACGATACTTGTCTTGTGAGGTATATTCTGTAAAGACAAAGAGATCTGCTTTTAGCTTTTCATAGACAATAGACACAGGCTGCTCTTGAAAGTCATTATAGCGCATTTTAAGCGCTTTTATTAAAATTTCAGCAACTTCAGAAGGTTTAAAGTTCACGTCAAGCAAGACAAGGTCTGCTTGGTGGACAATATGCTCTGAATAAATCGGCAGATCAGTACGCGAAACAAACAAAGAACCATCCTTACAAAGAGCGATTGCTTGCTCGATTTTCTCATTTGATAGCCTATCACCTTTTTTTGAAAAGGGATAAAGACTTGCTATGTCTTCTCTAAATTGGAAGAGAGCAACCGGAGGTCTATATTTAGGAAATGATGAATAAATTTCAAAGCTTATTTGGTAGTACTCTTCTGAAATATCTACAGGTACAGTATTTTTTGATTTAGCCATGTGTTATCCTAATTGTTTTTATTATCTTCCCTATGTACTATGCTTTGTTTTAAATTTTTGCAAGTTTTTTTATGCCTTTATTGTATCTTTCATTTGCATTCTTAAACTATAGAGTTTTGCAGCATAGTTAATGATATCGTAATGTTTTTCACTCCATATTCTCACATCTTTACCGCATTGTGCAAAGAAAATAAAGCCGACTGTATCTTCGTATGCATAATAAGCCATCAAAGAAGAGCTTGCTTGTTGATGATATAGAAATGCCTTTATATCTTCATTGAGGGAAGCATTGAGAAGGTATTCTTTAATGCCTTTGCTTTCAAGCTCTTGAATTAAAACTTCCATTCCTTCAATGTTTTGTAAGAGGTCGTGTACGTTTGGAATGTTTTTGCCATTGTATTCGTTAATATTGGAAAGTAAATTTGTTTTCTTATTATATTCAAATATACTACATCTGTCTAATCTAAACTGTGTGCCTAATCTGATAAGAAGTTCATGTGTTAATGCCTTGACATCTTTTGTTGCATAGAAAAGGCTCACGAGCACGGATTGCACATTGTCTGAATCAAGGAAGTTTCTTGTTGATATTTCAGGGGCAACAAGTGGATGTGAATGTGTTGTTCTGTGTTTGATATTTTCTTCAAAGATAGTGAAACAAGACTTTCCTCTAAGCTTAGAGGCAAACATCGCTGCATCAGCTCTTTCCATAAGGTCAGGATAGTAGATTCCGTGTTCAGGCGCGTAAGCAACGCCTATAGAAGCTGTGAGATAGGCACTTGTTTCGCCTAGTGTGAGGTCTTTGAGGGAATTATGCACAGCATTTGCCTTAACAACAACAATATTTTCATCTTTAATATTACGCATAAGAACAGCAAAAAGGTTTCCGTCAAGTCTACCCACAATATCTGATGATCTAAAGCAGTTTTTAATTCTTTGTGCCGCGTCTTTGAGAATAATATCGCCGTATTCTTCGCCAAAGGTTTCATTGACAAGATGGAAATTATCAAGGTCTACAAGTAAGAGGGCAGATGCATGTATATCATGGGTATACTTGAGATAGTTTGTGATTCTATTAATAGTTTCCTTCTTTGTGAAGAGTCTTGTGAGTGTGTCGGTGTCGATACGGGAGGTGAGTTCTTCAATGAGATTGTTGACAACTTCATCAACCTTTGCATGCAGGTAGGCAATGTAGGCAAAGGCAATGAGTATGACAACAAGCAGGGCTATAGCAACACCGCGAACAAAGTCAGAAATACGCGTAATAGAATCAGAAATCATATGTGCAGGCTCAAAGGTGACTAATGACCATGAATTGATGCCAATTGGAGTTACATAACCTATTCTTTCATTTGCACCATAAGCAATATTCAAAAAACCTCCCTTGGAATTTGCAAGAGCATCTTCAAGCTCTGCAAAAGAAGTGATGAAGTTTTCACCTTCAAAGTATTGAGATTTTTGCATTGCAGAAGCAAAGGATTCGTTTGGTAAAATTGTGTAAGTATTGGAGTTTTTTGTTATAGTATTACCAAGTTTATCAACTATGTAGGAATAAAAAATATCATTATCAGTTAAGGCAAGGTAAGAATCTAAAAATTTAGTATTTATTTCATTAACAATATAGCCAAATATTTCAGGACCTTTTATAACAGGTGCTATGATAAGTAAGAAAGAACCACGTTCATTGAAGCGTATTTGCGAAGTGACTGTTTTTCCTTGCTGTAAGAGAGGATAAAACTCTTCTGTGGTAAGGTCAAAAAAGTCTTGCTTTGAATCATAACCTCTTGCAGTGGAATCAAGAAAGAAGATATTTTCAAAACCTGAATTGAAACCAAATTTATTTGTATAGGCTTTAATATCTGCATTAATATCTTCAGAATTTGCTATGGTTGAGGCAAAAAAAGTAAGACTAGTTTCTTCTGAAGTGATTGCAATGTACATGGTATTTCTTTGAAGCTGTATTTGATCTTCAAGACTTCCCAAAGAAGATTGGAGCATTTCATTAGAAAATAGAGTGATGAAGAAATGTATAACAAAGCCTATAACGCCAAGTATGACAAGGTAAAAAAAGGCAAGTGTTCTTTTTTTCTTAAATATTTTTGTATTCGCCATGAAATATGCTCCTGATGGTTTTTCGAGGCTGTAAGATGTTGTTTTATTAGAGAAAACGTAATTGTTATGCTTCCATTGAAAACTTATCAGTCATTTCTGGAATATCTGTTGGATATTGTCCGTCAAAACAAGCGCAACAATAGTCGTTTGGATTTGAGACACAATTTTTCAAACCCTCAAGGCTTAAGTAGTGAAGTGAATCTAAACCAAGAACCTTTGAAAGATTTTCTACATTATGCTTGTTTGCGACAAGCTCGTGCGGTGATGGAAAGTCAATACCATAAAAACAAGGAAACTTAATAGGTGGGCAACTTACTCTGAAGTGTACTTCTTCTGCGCCTAATTCTCTGAGTTTTGCGCAACGTGTGCGCACTGTTGTTCCGCGCACAATACTGTCATCAACAACTAATAAGCGTTTGTTTTTTATAGCAGATTGTACAGGGTTAATCTTTACTCTTACACTAAATTCGCGCATAGATTGCGAAGGCTGAATGAAGGTTCTGCCTACATAGTGGTTTCGTATAAGCGCATGCTCATATGGAACGCCTGAAGCTTGAGAAAGACCTACAGCACTGTATACGCCTGAATCTGGGAAAGGAATAACAATATCAGCGTCTGTAGGTAGTTCGCGAACAAGTTCAGCCCCCATCTTTTTTCTGCATTGAAAAACGTCTTCGCCAAAGACAAAAGAATCTGGTCTTGCAAAATAAACAAGTTCAAAGATGCATTGACTTACCTTTGTTTTCTTTTCAAGCATAATGCTTTTAAACTCAGTTGCGTGCTCTTCAATGATAATCATTTCTCCTGGGGCAACAGAGCGTATGGTTTCAGCTCCTAAGAGGTCAAACGCACAAGATTCTGAGCCAAAGACCCAAGATTCAGGATTGCCTGGAATTTTACCCATAAGAAGAGGATGGAATCCATTTGGATCTCTCACGGCAATGAGCTTGCCTTGACTTAATATAAGCAGTGAGTACGCGCCTTCAACCTTGTTTGTTGCGTTTATGATAGCTTCTTCTAGGGTGCACTTTGAAAGAGCCTTTGAAATGAGATGAACAAATATTTCACTGTCAGAAGTAGTTTGAAATATTGCGCCCTCTTCTTCAAGCTCTTTGCGTAAAGTATAGGCATTTGTGAGATTGCCATTGTGGGCAAGAACAAATTTAGAACCGTGCATGCGAACAACAAGAGGTTGTGCATTGCGCGATTCAGGCATGCCTGTGGTTGAATATCTATTGTGACCAATGGCAATTGAGCCTTTTAATTTTTGAGATAATGTTTCTTCTGTGAAAACATCGTGCACTAATCCCATTCCAATATGCGCGTGTGTACTTTTGCCATCAAAAGAGGCTATGCCTGCGCTTTCTTGCCCTCTATGTTGTAATGCGTAGAGACCAAAATAGACTAGCCTTGAGGCTTCTTCACTACCTGTTATTCCGAAAATTCCGCACATATTATTGATTATTCCTCAAATTTGAAGTTTTGTATAAATTGAATAGCTTCTTCTTTGTTTTTGACAGAGCCTTCTACCTGCGCCTGCAATAAAGCACTTCTGAGTATGCCTATGTGTTTGCCAGGTGCTTCGCTTGTCAAGTTCATTATTTCATTGCCATTTAATAAAGGTTCAACCATGGTTTCAGGCAAGTCTGCACGCTCTAAGTATTTCAAATTATGATTGAAATTTGTGTAAGAAAGACCAGTTGCCTTAATGTGAGCTCTTGTGAGTTCGATTATTCTGTCGGTTTCTGGTAAGGTAAGAAAACGGCGTATTCCTCTGTCTGTAAGCATAGAAAAGAAGCGTATGTGGTTTCTTACTATGTTGCATACAGTGTCAATTTCATCGCTTTCAAAGTGCAGTCTACGCAAGATAGAACGCACAACTTGTGCTCCTATTTTGTGGTACTGATAAAATGTCCAGTGGTCTTGATACTTTTCAGCTGTGTATACCTTTCCAACTGAGTGGAAAAGTATGGCAACAGTGCCAAGCCAGTCTTCGTCCTCTTCTTCTTCCTCTTTGTAATGACGCATGCAGGAAATAACATGTTCAAATGCATTTGTTTCAGTTGCGTCTTCCTTACTTTTTTGCTGTTTGACAACACATAAAGTAGAAACTTCTGGTAAGAGTGATTGCAGAAGGCAGGAATCAAAGAGAAGTTGCACAAACTTCCATAAATGCTTTGCTTTCACTAAACGCATTTCATGAGTAAAGGAAGCTTTAGACATGTATTCTGCAATATCTCTTGAGGCGCGAATTATAGAAAGCCATGTTGTAGGGTCAATGGGTAAGCCTGTGTTTGCAGAAAGTCTGAGCGCTGTTATAGCAAGAGCATAATTTCTTTGCAATGCTCTAAAGGGAATGCCTTTTAATGTGATTGAACCACATTCAAGGTTTTCAAAGGCTTCTTCAGGGTTTTCAGAAAATAAAGCGCCTTCAATAGCGTTAAAGGTTTGTTCGTGTTTTTCTTGTAAAACTCCAAGCATATGAGGTGTTATTCTCATAAGCCCGTAGGACGGATGAGCGTTTTTATACTCATCAATAATATAAAAACGAACTGTGAGACCGTCAATCTCTGCAATTCCTAAAAAGTGTCCTTGCTGGGTGGCTTTAAACTGTGGAAAAAGTTTTGCCAATATTTCACTGTCAGCTTCACTTGCAATATCAACGGCTTTTGTTTGAGTAAGTTCAAAAATCTTGCCTTGCAAACTGGCATTAATTACATAAGCATCATAGCCATTTCGCAGTATTACTTTACAAATACTGGCGGCTTCTTTATTTAGCATAGTATATCCTAAAAGGTTAAAGTATTTTTTTCTAACAAAAGTATCGCTTAATTTGTTAAAAAAGTCAATAACTAGTGAACAATGTAAAGTGCTTGAAATAATTGTTTATTTTTTTGAAAAAGAGACTTTTTATTCACTTACTTGCACTAAGCTCTTCTGTAGTTATATTGCGTGCTTAGTAAAGGCTATGTTTTTTTTTAAAATCTTCAAATTTTATTTGACAAATCTTTAAAATTGATTTAAATAATGTAGCTCAAGTGTGATTGGAAGAGAGAAATTTCTTTAAAACCACACAGCAAAAGAATGGCCATCATAACAATAAAATTGAAATCGTTACTTTTTTATTGAGCATTACATTTTCAGGGTAAATG
>CAYJHE010000130.1:0-6446 GCA_964369675.1 uncultured Desulfovibrionaceae bacterium
AACGAAAAAGTATTTATGAGCGTAGCTCATATAACTTTTTCGTAAGCAAAAAAAATAAAATGCTTTAGCCACACATTAAAGCTTATTCCGCGCAATGTTCGGGTTTCCAAAGGGGGCGTGCCCCTTTGGTCGCCGAAGGCAAAAAAAAAGAAAGAAAGAAAAATTTAAAATCGCTATTAATTTGCTTGCCGAGCGCAGAAAAAAAGAATATAGTTCGTGCATAAATTTTAGGAATGTGCAAGATTATTTTTAAAATACGCACAAACTCTTTGGCTTAAATGCACACATATACAAAGCAGGAGAAAGACACATGGCTGTACAAACAACTGATATAAAAGAATATCCTCTTCTTTCACGCGGCAAAGTGAGAGATATATATGAAATAGATGAGCAGACCTTGCTTATTGTCACAACTGATAGAATGTCAGCTTTTGACGTTATTTTAGATGAACCTATTGCTGATAAAGGTAAAATTCTTAATCAGATAACATTGTTTTGGTTTGAAATGTTTAAAGACATTATTCCAAATCATATCAAGGTTTCAGATTTCTCAAAATTTCCTGCGGACTTACAAAAATATAAAGAACTTGATGGCAGAGCAGTTTTAGTAAAAAAAGCAAAACCTCTTCCTATTGAATGTATTGTGCGTGGCTATATCACAGGTTCAGGTTGGAAGGACTACCAAAAAACTGGCATGGTTTGCGGTTATACATTGCCTGAAAACCTTAAAGAAAGTGCAAAGTTAGAGAAACCTTTGTTCACTCCTTCTACAAAGGCAGAACTTGGTGCGCATGATGAAAATATCACTGTAGAAGAAGCACAAAAGCTTCTTGGAAAAGAATTAGCTGATAAAGTTGAGCGCATTTGCCTTGAAATGTATTCACGCGGTAGAGATTATGCAGCGCAAAAGGGTATGATTATTGCTGATACAAAGTTTGAATTTGGTATTGTTGATAACGAACTTATTGTTATTGATGAAGTTTTGACTCCTGACTCTTCACGTTTTTGGGCTCTAGCAGACTATAAAGAAGGGCAAGGACAGGCTTCTTTTGATAAGCAATTCTTGCGCGATTGGCTTGAAACTCAAGACTGGGACAAAACCCCGCCTGCGCCAAAATTACCAAGAGAAATTTCAGAAACAACATCTGCTAAATATTTAGAAGCATTTACTAGGTTGACAGAATCTACATTGAAGTAGTTTAAATTAGCTACTATGTGAAAAAAATTATATATGTTGACAATAAAGTAGCATTTCATTATACTTTAAAAGTATTAGTGAATTTGTGTTTTATTCTAAATATATGCATTCATTTGGCTAAACTTGCATAAAAAAGAAATAGAGATAAAGAATTTTAATTAAGACTGTCTTTGTTGATGGTTTAAGGGATGGGAAGAGATATGCTTTTAAAAGGAAAAAAAGCGCTTATTTTTGGTGTTGCGAATCAAAAAAGTATTGCTTATGGAATTGCCAAAGAATTTTTAGCACAAGGTTGTGAAATTGCTTTAAGTTATCCTGGTGACGCTATTAAAAAACGTGTCGAACCTATAGCCGAAGAACTTGGTTCAAAGTTTACTTTTCAATGTGATGTTACATCTGACGAACAGATTGCACAAGCTGTGAACGATGTAAAAAAACATTGGGATTCTGTTGATATTGTTGTACATTCTGTTGCTTTTGCGCATAGAGACGACTTGCATAACCGCTATATGGACACTTCAAGAGAAGGTTTTAGAATGGCTATGGATATTTCAGCTTATTCATTAGTTGCGCTTTGTAGAGCTTTTGAACCTATGCTTAATCCAAATTCTTCCATTATGACAATGACTTATTATGGTGCGCAAAAATATATCACTAACTATAATATGATGGGTGTTGCAAAGGCTGCTTTAGAAGCTTCTGTTATGTATTTAGCAAATGAGCTTGGCGTAAACGGACACAGAATAAACGCTATTTCTGCAGGTCCTATCAAGACCTTGGCTGCATCTGGTATTTCTGATTTTAGAACCATACTTGAAAGAATTGAAGTATCTGCACCGCTTAGACGTAATGTGACTATCGAAGATGTGGGCGGAACAGCTGCTTACCTTGCTTCAGACCTTTCACGCGCTGTTACAGGCGAAACTATCTTTGTTGACTGCGGTTATAATACATTAGGTATATAAATTTATTTGTTTTTTAAAAAAGACTTTTGAGGGGGAAAACCACGTTTTTTTGAAAAAAACGAGGTTTTCCCCCTCAAACTCCCCTTTTCCTTAAAAAACAATATTAATTATAAAATTATACTGCCGTACCTTATAAAAATAAAAAAATACTTTTTCTTTAAAATAAGAGCATACTTAATCTAATTAAATATGCTCTTATTTCATTAATGCTTTTAAATTCTCGATTTTGGCATAAAAAGCGTCTAATTCTTTTTTGACCTTAGTTTCGTAATTTTTATCTAAGTCTTGAAGTTGCTCATAAAGCTCTTTGCTATAGAATTTATACATGATTTTATAGTTTGTGAGCAGGGCGTAATGGTTTTCTCTGTCAGTAGATTTTGCAAGCATGTCTATTAATCCACTCATTTCAGGCGAAATGTAGTCAGACTTCGCATAAAATTCTATACAATTCAATATAAGTTGCTGACTTGGATTTCTTTCCATTTGTGTTCTTGCAAGATTTAATTTTTCTTGCATGCTCACAGCTTCATGCTTGAGAAGAGCGTAAAAGCCTTCTTCCCAAAAAGGTTCTTTGATAAGATTTTGTTTTATTTCATCTTTATCATTTCGCTTTAAGATTGGTGCAAGGCTTTCTTTGTGTTTTTGGTTTAAATCAGGGGTGAGGTCACAAAGAGCATCTACCTTTAATGTATAGCCATCTTCTTCTAAAAGTGTGTGGTAATTGGGTGTGAAAAGAAAGTTATCGTGCTTTGAATAAAGCAAGTTTGAATTGTGCACTTCATTGTCGCTTCTGCCTTGGCTCATAGAACAATAGTGGTAGATTTTTGATTTAGGGAGCACTGCTATTGAATGCTTTGTAAATTCTTTGATAAAACGCGCGCAAAAGTCTACGTCTTCAAAACCATTTTTGAAATTTTCATCAAAACCATTAAGTGCAAGAAAATCTTCTTTAGAAACAAGAAAAGCAGCTGCAGTAATGCATTTTTGCTCGCGCCTTCTTCTTGTTATTCTGTGTTTTTCAGGAAAACCTGAATAAATGTGCCCAACTTGCCTGCCTGTATAATAAACACCTACATGTTGAACAGTCGCAAGCCCATCGTCATTTGGCGGGTAGAGTAAAAGAGGGCCTAACATCTTATGTGCATTGCCTTGTGAAAAGTCTTCAAGCAAGGGTAAGAGCCAGTTTTCAGTCAAGCCTGTGTCGTTATTGAGAAAGAAAAGTAAGTTCGTGCGTGCTGTGCGCGCGCCAAGATTGCACGCGCCAGCAAAGTTGAGATTTTGTTCTTGTGGAAGATAGACAAAATTGTCTGCAAAAAGTTCTTTGCCAAGAATAGGCGCTTGAGCGTGTGTTTCATCGTCTTTAATAATATTGACTGCATTGTTTATCAATATCACTTCAATAGGAAGCTGTGTATGTTGCTTTAAGGTAATAAGGCATTGCTTTGTGAGCTGCCATTGTCCAAAAGTTGGAATGATTACAGAAACTAGCATCATTACTCCTAAAGTTAGCTAAAGAGAAGAAGTTTATTGTGCGCAATAATAGGACTTATGCCATTTGACAAATTTTTCAATGCCGTCTTCTAGTCGTGTTTGCGGTTTGAAATTAATATATTCAATTAAAGCAGATGTTTCCGCTGAAGTTGCCAAAACATCGCCAGCTTGCATAGGCATAAAGTCTTTAACGGCTTCTTTTCCAAGAGCTTTTTCAATGGTTTCAATAAAGTGCATAAGTTCTATAGTATTGCTATTGCCTATATTGAAAATCCTGTAAGGCGCGCTTGAGCTTGATGGAGAAGGATTTGCGCTGTCCCAGTTTGGATTTGCTTGAGGAGCTTTTTGCAAGAGCAAGTAGACAGAATGAACAATGTCATCTATATAGGTGAAATCTCTTTGCATTTTTCCGTAGTTAAAGACTTTAATCGGTCTGTCTTCCAATATTGCAGAAGTGAATAGATGCGGTGACATGTCAGGTCTGCCCCAAGGGCCATAAACAGTGAAGAAGCGAAGACCAATAGTTGGAATATTATACAAATGCGAATAAGAATGTGCCATAAGTTCATTGGATTTCTTTGTTGCCGCATAAAGTGAGACAGGGTGCATTGTGCTGTCGTCTTGTCTGTAGGGTAATGAACTGTTAAGTCCATAAACAGAGGAAGAAGAAGCGTAGAGCAAGTTTTCTACTTCATATTGTCTGCACGATTCCAAGATATTTCCAAAGCCGACTAAGTTTGCCTGAATATATTCGTAAGGATTTGTTATGCTGTATCTCACGCCTGCTTGACCGCCGAGATTGACGACATGACTTGGGCGATGTTCTTTAAAAATCGCGTCAATGGCAATGGTATTTACAATGTCTTCGCGTATAAAGGAAAAATTTGTATTATCCAATAATTTCAGTCTGTCTTCTTTTAGTTGAACAGGATAATAGTCGTTCATTGTGTCTATACCGACAACCTGATGACCCTCTTCAAGCAAGACCTTTGCCAAACTTGCGCCAATAAAGCCTGCTGCGCCTGTGATAAGAACTTTCATATATATTCCAAGCTATGATAATGTAGCTATCATAACAGCTTTTATTGTATGCATGCGGTTTTCAGCCTGATCAAATACAATGGAGGCGTTTGATAAAAAGACTTCGTCTGTTACTTCCATTGCGCTTATGCCAAATTTTTGGAAAATTTCTTCGCCCACTACAGTTTCTCTGTCATGGAAGGCAGGTAGGCAGTGCATGAACTTACATTGTGGATTTTGTGTGAGTTCCATACATTTTGCATTGATTTGGTATGGGAGTAAAAGTTCTATTCTCTCTTTCCAAACTTCTGCCGCTTCGCCCATGCTGACCCATACATCTGTATAAAGAAAGTCGCAATTTTTTACGCCCTCTTCAAGATTTTCTGTGATAAGAAGTTTTGCATTTGTTTCTTTTGCAATTTCAAAGGCAATGTCTTGTATATTTTGTGCAGGATGTAGGGATTTTGGTGCGATTATACGGCAAGCCATGCCCATTTTCGCTGCGCCAATCAAGAGTGAATTTGCCATATTGTTTCTTGCATCTCCAATATAGGCAAAAGTGACTTTTGATAAGTCTTTATTGCAATGTTCTTGCATGGTAAGAAAATCTGCAAGTATTTGGGTAGGATGAGATTCATCTGTCAAGCCATTCCACACAGGAACAGAGGAATAGGCAGCTAATTCTTCCACTCTTTCTTGACCATAACCGCGGTATTGAATGCCATCATAAAAACGTGATAATACCTTTGCTGTGTCAGCTATGGATTCTTTTTTGCCAATTTGTGAACCGCTTGCGCCAAGATAGGTCACTTGCGCACCTTGATCATAGGCTGCAACTTCAAAAGCGCATCTTGTTCTTGTGCTGTCTTTTTCAAAAATAAGCGCAATATTCTTGCCTTTGAGCATTTGCGGTTCTTTTTTTGATTTTTTAAGCATCTTATATTCAGCTGAAAGGTCAAGTAAATAGCTTATTTCTTCTTTTGTATGGTCAAGTATTTTTAAAAAATGTCTTTTTGATAGCATGTGTTATTCCTATATATAAGGTTAAATTCAGAAGTAAAGAATCACTATAGCCAAGATTAAAAAGAAAATCAAATGTCTTAAAGAGTTAAATTTTAATTTTATTCTAAAGTAATTAGTGTGCCTACAGCTTCGTTGTTTAAAAGAAGTTTTTCAAGATTTCCTTTTTCTCTGCCGTCTAAGATATAAGCTTTTTTACAACCTTTATAAAGTGCATGAAGGCAGGAATCTACCTTTGGTATCATGCCGCCGACAATGGTTTCATCTTCTTTCAAAGCATTAATTTGCTTTAAGTTCAAAGTCTTAAAAAGCTTTTTCTCTTTATCAAGCACGCCTGCAACATCAGTTACTAAGACAAAGGATTCCGCTTCAAGTGCGCCAGCAAGCGCGCCTGAGGCTGTGTCTGCATTGATATTGAGTGACTTTCCTGTTTGTATATCATAGCCAATTGGCGCGATGACAGGAAGGAAATTATTGTCTAAAAGGCATTTTACAAGCGAAGTATCCACACTTTGCACTTCACCCACATTGCCAAGTTCTTCATTACAAAGAGCCTTGATACTCGCATTGTCCTTGCCTGACATGCCAACAGCATTAAGTCCAGCTTCTTTAAATAAAGTAACAAGCGAAGAATTAAGTGTTCCGCGTAAAACCATTTCAACTACTTGCATAGTGGCATCGTCAGTATATCTCAATCCGTTCACAAAATGGGACGTGATGTTCAACTTTTCGAGCATGGCATTTATATGAGG
>CAYJHE010000131.1:0-6431 GCA_964369675.1 uncultured Desulfovibrionaceae bacterium
GGCTGGTATGTCATTCTCAAACGCAATGCTAGGTATTGTTCACTCAATGGCACATAAAACAGGCAGACTTTTTGGCATTCCGCACGGCTGTGCAAATGCTATCTATCTTCCTTATGCTGTAAAATACAATGCTAAAGAAGCCGGCGAAAGATATGCGCAAATCGCAAAATATCTTGGACTTGCAGGCAATACTACAGAAGAATTAGTAGACGCTTTAGTAGAAAAACTTGTTGAAATCAAAGCACAAATGAATATGCCTAAAACTCTTAAAGAGTTTGGTGTTGACGAAGCTGAATTTTTAAAACAATTATCTACTATTGCTGAAGCAGCTTGCAATGACCCATGCACAAGCACTAACCCACGCAAAATCGACCCTCAAACAATGGAAAGACTCTTTAAAGCAACTTATTATGGAGAAAAAGTAGACTTCTAATTCTTTTTAGCATTATAAAAATAAGGCGACCATCTTTATCATGGTCGCCTTTTTTTATTACTTTCTATTCTTTAATTAACGCTAAAAATTCATCTTCTGTATAAAGTGTGATATTGAGTTTTTGCGCTTTCTCTAGTTTTGAGCCTGCATTTTCACCAACAACTAGTATATCAAGGTTTTTAGACACAGATTGCGCTTTTTGCCCGCCGTGTTTTTCTACCAAGGCTTCGTAAAAAGAGCGCGGTCTTGACAATGTGCCTGTAAAAAGCACCTTCTTTGATAAAAGTATATCGCTTTCACTCATCACTACTTCTTGTGATGGATTTATTCCAAAAGATTGCAATTCTTTGATGATTTGACAATTTTCTTCATTCAAGAAGAAAGCGTTTAGCGATTGTGCAACCTGCTCGCCTATATCTTGTATATGGAGAAGTTCGCTTGGTCTGTTTCGCGCAACATCCATAATTGTATCTATATTTTTATATTTTTGCGCAAGCGAAAGCGCAGTTTGTTCGCCTATATGCCTAATGCCCAAGGCTGCGATAAGTCTTTGCAAACTTGCCTTTTTCTTTGCTTCTTCCAAACTGTCAAGAAAGTTTAGCGCACTTTTTTCTTTCACATTTTCAAATTGAAGTAGCTCTTTTTCTGTCAATTTAAAAAGGTCTGCAACACTTGTAATCGTATTTGCTGAAATAAGCCTTTCAATCCATTTTGGACCTACACCATCAATATCTAAACCTGCCTTGCTCACAAAATGCTGAATGGCCCTTATACGCATTTGAGGACAAGCAAGGTTTAGGCAATACCAAGCCGCATCGCCCTCTTCTCTAAAGGCTTTTGTGTGGCATACAGGGCAAGAATGCGGAAAAACATAGGCAAGAGAAGTAGGCGCTCTTTTTGACTTGTCCACTTCAATAACTTTTGGAATAACATCGCCTGCCCTCTGCACAAGCACAGTATCATCAATGCGCACATCAAGCTTTGTAATTTCATCTTCATTGTGCAAGGAAGCAGAAGAAACCATCACACCGCCAAGTGAAACAGGTTCAAGCTCGGCAACAGGTGTAAGCACGCCTGTTCTGCCAACTTGTATGTGTATTGCTTTGAGCTTTGTATAGGCTTTTTGCGCAGCAAATTTCCACGCAAAAGCAAAACGCGGTGCTCTTGCTGTGTAGCCAAGTGCGTCTTGTAATTCTAAGTCGTTTACTTTAAAAACTAAGCCGTCTATTTCAAAGGGAAGTTCTTCTCTCTTGCTTTCAATTTTTTGATAAAAAGAAAAGGCTTCATCTACAGAATTAACGGTTTCAAAAAATGAAGAAGAATGAAAACCAAGCACTCTTAAATTACTCATGGTTAAAGCTTGTGTTTCCCAGCCTTTATATGCATTTAATGTAGTAGAATAAGCCATAAAGCGTAAGGGTCTTGATGCAATCTTTTTTAAATCTAATTGCCTCAAAGTTCCCGCAGCTGCATTTCTTGCATTCTTAAATGGCTGTTGACCAAGAGCTTCTTGTTGTGCATTCAAGTTTTTAAAATCTTCTTTAAAAAAGAGCACCTCACCGCGAACTTCAAGCAGATCAGGAATATCTATTGCAGTCAAATTTTGCGGAATATTTTGTATAAGCCTTGCAGCATGCGTGATGTCTTCACCACTTATGCCGTCTCCGCGTGTGAGCGCAAGCACTAGCTTGCCCCTTTCGTACACAAGCTCGCATGCTAAACCGTCAAGCTTGAGGTCTGCAAAAAGCTCAAAATTGCCTTTCGCTTCGATATTCTTCATTTTTTGTACAAAGGCTATATATTCTTCCTTGTCAAAAACATTATCCAAACCATACATGCGCGTTCTGTGATTTCTTTGCTCTAAACTCGACAAAAGAGTAGAGCCGACCTTCTTTGTAGGAGAGTTTTTATCTATAAATTGAGGATACTTTTCTTCAAACTCAAATAGCTCCTTATAGAGGGAGTCGTATTCTTCGTCTGAAATTTCAGGCTTATCCAAGGTGTGGTAGAGGTGATTATGCCTTGCAATAAGCTGTAGAAGCCATTTATACCTTGCACTTTCTTGTTTTTCGGGCTGATTTTCAAATAAACTTGCTTGTATTATTTTTTTCATACTTCTTTTTTTCTTTTTTTATCATTTTAATTATAAATTTTTGCTCAATTCTATTATTTTATGAAATTTTTAATGAAAAAACTTGTTTTAACAAGCTATAAATGCAAAAATCACAAGAAAAATAAATCGAGAGATATATTTGGAAATTTTAATAAAAAAACATAGCCTCGTCAACAAAGAAGAAAGCATTAAAAAAAATAACTAATTCACTATAATTTTTGCATTAAATATCAATTTTAGCTTCTTCTCACACTTTTCACTTGTTTTTTTCTCTTATTTCAATTATTTTGATAAAAGAATAAATATTTTCAATAAAGTTTACAAGACCTTACTGCACAAGTATCTTAGACTTATTCTAAAAAAAATCTATACTTTTGTTTACAATCAAGATATAAATAAAATTTGAATATCGAGCTATATTTAGCAAATTCGATTAAATTGAAGCTATTTTTTTTTCAATAGGTGAATAAAATTTTTATACAAAAGTGAATAAAAAACACACTCATTCTCAAAGTACGATGAATAAAAGGGTCGCGCTCTTTATGTCAATAGTCGCAAAAAAAAGAATAAAACAAATAAAATCAAATCTTTATACCTCTTTATGCGAGATAAAGTTAAGAGTAATAGCTTTTACACTATTCTTGATTTAGACACTTGTTTGAAAAAGATGTTAAAGGTAAAACAAAGACATGAAGAAACAATGGTCTGAAATTCTAGCTCAACTAGAAATTTCAACTGGATTATCAAGTGCTGAATGCAAGGTGTGGCTTAAACCTTTAAAGGGTGAAATTGACTACACATGTACGCCAGCAAGGCTTTTGCTCACAGCAAAGTCTCAATATGTAGCAAACTGGATTAAGAATAAGCATTTAGGGCTCATTAAAAAGGTTTCAGAGAGTACATTAGGTCTTGAGGTTGAGGTTGAAATAGCAGTTGCAGCAGAAGTAAACAATTACACTGCACAAGATGTGGTAAGAAGTATCCCAACTGCGCCGACTGTTTTAGCAACGCAAGGTCAAGATATTCTCCCTATCGACATGCCTGTCGCACGCATTGCGCCAAGTCAGGACTGCATCAATAAAATGAAGCACTCTTTTGACACATTTATTGTTGGGCAATGCAATATACTTGCGCACGCTGCTGCTAAAAGCATAGTAAAGTCAGACCCACTTTGTGAACTGCTTTTTCTTTCCTCTGCGCCAGGGCTTGGTAAAACACATCTCACACAAGCACTTGGCAAAGCTATGTTTCATGAAAGCAAGCAACATAAACTTAATATGGCTTATCTTTCTAGCGAAGAATTTACCAGTCAATTTATTCAAGCGTGCTTTAATAAGGGCAAAGGAATGCCTGCTTTTAAAGAGCGTTTTCGTGCCTTAGACTTGCTCTTACTTGAAGATGTTCATTTTCTCAAGGGCAAGGGAAAAACGCAGGAAGAATTACTTGCAATCATAGACCATTTGCAAAACAAGGGAGCGAGGGTTGTCTTTACCTCTTCTTTTGCGCCTAAGGATATGTATGACATCGATTCAAATCTTTCTTCACGTTTCTCATCAGGATTTATAGCCTCATTAGAATATCCTGATTTTGACACAAAAAAAGAAATGCTTGTAAAAAAAGCATCTCTCAAAAACTTTGTTCTGCCTGAAAAAGTTGCAGATATTTTCGCTAAGCAAATTGAAGGTGATATAAGATTACTTGAGTCTTCACTCAACAATCTCTTGCTCAAGTCTCAAGCGTTAAACCTTCCTATTACAGAAGATTTAGCTTACAGCATTATAGCAAATGTCGCGCCGCATAATCCAGAACTCTCACTCAACGAACTGCTCAAACTTGTCTGTTCATGCTATGGGATTTCTGATGAACAGCTTCATTCGCGCTCAAAAAGGCAAGAATATGTTATGGCAAGAAATACTGCTTACTACCTTATCAGAAAGCATTTCACGCTCACATTGCAAGATATAGGCGATAAGTTTAATAAAAAGCACTCCACTATTTCAAAAGCTATCACGCATGTAGAAGAAGAAATCACTAAGAAAACAAAACTCGGCTCACAGTTTTTGCATACTATAAATGCCATTGAAGAGCGCTCGCATTTTCTTAAGGCATAGACTAGGGCATAGACTAGGGTTTTAGTCTAGGATATAGACTAGGCTTTAATCTAGGATATAGTCTAGGGTTTTAGTTTGGGGCATAGCCTAATATTCTATGCCAAGTTTCCTCATTCTATATTGCAAGGTTGAACGCGGCAAGCCTAATTTTTTTGCAGCACCATGCGGGCCAGAAATGCGCCCATGCGATTCTTGTAGTGCTTTCACGATAAGCCTCTTCTCATTTTCCTGCAATGAAAGTTCTTCATTATTTTCTTCGTCAGCAAAAGCATTAATAACTCCGCTTTTTTCAAGAATATGGCTTTGTGTATTTTGCACTGTAGTTTGTTCGCTTGAAATAGCATAAGTTTGTGTGCTTTTTTTCAAAATAGAATCTACATCTTGAAAGCGCAGATGCTTGTGCACTGCCTGCTGAATAAGCAATTGCTGAATAACATTGCGCAATTCGCGTATGTTCCCTTGCCATTCATGCTCAATAAGCATTTCTCTAATAGAGGCATTTATCTTCAACCTGTGCAAACCAAGACTTTTGGAAGACTCAGTGCCTAAGTAGTCGATTAAAGGCGGAATGTCTTGCTTTCTTTGGCGAAGCGGTGGAAGTGTGACCGTATAAGAAGCAAGTCTGTAGTAAAAATCTGGGCGTAGTCTACCGTCTGCAAGTGCTCTTGGAATATCCACATTTGTTGCTGTTATCATACGCACATCAACAGATAAAGGCGAAGATTCACCTACCCTTTCAAAACTCGCTTCTTCAAGCGCGTGAAGCAGCTTTGACTGCATTTCAGGTGAAAGCTCTGCAATTTCATCTAAGAAAAGTGTGCCCTTGTGCGCAAGCTCAAAGCGCCCTATTCTTTTATTTGCCGCGCCAGTAAAAGAACCTTTTGCATGCCCAAAAAGCTCACTTTCAAAAAGAGATGAGACTAAGGCTGGGCAGTTCACCTTAACAAAATTCTTGTTCGTTCTATTACTCAATCTATGTATATGCTGAGCAAGTAAAGACTTGCCTGTGCCTGTTTCGCCTAGAATTAGAATAGGAATATCAAGCTGCGAAACTATGCGCACTTCTTCAAGCAAGTCCTTCATCAATGAAGAACCCACAATAAAATTGTCACTTTGTTGCATGTCAAAATTGTCATGCAAAGGAAGTGTGAGGTCTGAATTTTCAAGTGAAAGAATAAGAGCAAGGCAAGTTGCTATAAAAGGAGATAATTCTGTCAAAAATTCTGTATACTTATATACATTTTCAGGTTCTTTATAAAAGGAACAGTGCAATGTGCCTATGATTTGGTCGTGCACAATTAAAGGAAATGCCATTGTTGTTGAAATACCCGCTTCTGTGAGCGGATTTATATCGCTTTCAGAAAAATACCTTGCCAAATTTGTAATGACAACAGGACCTCGCGAAGCAATAACCTTTCCTGCTACGGTATTATCCCCTGCAGTTCGCACAGAAGAAAGCGAGGAAACAACAATACCTTCGGCATTAGTAAACAAAAAAAGTCTGCTACTTTCCTGATCATAAAGGTTTATGCAAAGTCTATCAAATTCAAATTGACTCTTCAAAAGCGAAGTGAGCGTTGAAAAAAATTCTGAGCGCGATGTAGGAGTAGCCATATGAGCCATAAGGTCTTTAGCCACTCTAAAAACAACGGAAGATCTGTCTGTTTTGGATAATCTGTTCATATTGAAATACTAGCCAAGTTATATATTAGTGTCAATCTAAAAGGAATGTACTTGTATTTTATGATTTTTTCTTTTGCCTTCGGCGACCAAA
>CAYJHE010000132.1:0-6426 GCA_964369675.1 uncultured Desulfovibrionaceae bacterium
ATTTAGAAGGTAAATGGAATGCAAAAAGAAATTAATTTAGAAGAAGTACGCCAAAAAGCGGAAAAGTATTACAGAGACGGTGATTTCTACTGTTCAGAAGCCCTGCTCAAAACAATAAAGGATTATTATAATGCGCCTTTTTCAGATGAAATCATCAAGCTCGCTTCAGGCTTTCCAATCGGTATGAGTTCTGGCTGTTCTTGCGGCGCGGTCACTGGCGGTGTTATGGCTTTAGGTATGTTTTATGGCAGAGAAAAAGCAAGGAGTAAGGAAGTAGAAAAGTGTATGGCACTCACAAAGGAATTACACGATGAGTTTGCCAAATTACGCAAAGTGTGTTGTTGTAAAATATTGACAAAAGGAATGGAATTAGGTTCAAAAATACATTTACAGCATTGCATAACTATTACTGGAGAAGTCACGGAGATTACGGCTAAAATCCTCGCAAGGGAGCTTGGTTACAAGACAGTTTGACAAAGAAAAAGGCTTTGAGTTCAAAGCCTTTTTTTTTGCTCTTTTTAAATAGGATAGATTTTTTCTTTTCTTTTTTTTGCCTTCAGCGACCAAGAGGATTATTCTCACGGGTCAACCCCTTTGAAAAGCCGAACATGTGCGGTTAAGCAAAATATATAATAAGCGTCTTCACTGCGTTCAAATGCTGTTTTTAAGGTTTCCAAATAATTCTTAAATACCATGTGAACGAAGTGAACATGGAAAAGTAGTTATTATTCGTAGGCAAACTTTACTATAAACAGCACACTTAAATTTTTAAAGCGGAAAAGTATTTAAGCGAAGCTTAAAACTTTTCCGCAAACAAAAAAATAAAAAACAGCTTTAGGCGCACATACTCGCTTAACCGCTCATGTAAAGGTTTCCAAAGGAAATTATTTCCTTTGGTCGCCGAAGGCAAAAATATACTTACTGCTTGTATGAAATAAACAATATTTTCTTAAAGAGCTTGCAAAAGATGTAGGCAACTATAAAGCCAAGTACGCAACCAGCGAAAACGTCTGAAAAATAATGCTTTCCTAAATACATTCTTGACCATGAAACAAGAATTGGAAGCAAGAAGACAGAATAATATTTTTTCTCAAAAAAGAAGAAAAGAACTGTCGCAACTGCCATTGAATTTGACGCGTGTGATGACAAGAAAGAGGAAGAGCCAAGCAAGTTTATATGCTCGATTGTAGTAATAATCCATTGACTATCTACATAATAATAAACATTCTCTAAAGCTTGATGCGGTCTTGGTCTGCCTGCTATATCCTTAATTATATCAGATATAATATTATTAATACCAACAACAGCCCCTAAAAAAAGTGGGAACTGTATAAACTTAGAAAATTTGTATCTTCTGTTTCTTAAAAGGTAAAGAAGATAGAAAAGTAAAAAAACAACAAGCGCAATAATAAGGTAGAGTGTTTCTGAGAAAACAGGCAATATTAAATCGAAAACAGCACTTCTCCATTCAACATTAAAGAAGTGCTGTATTTTTCTGTCAATTAGTATAAATAATTCTGTATTCATCTAAATGTAATTATTTTTTTGCAATAAACTTATATGGATTTGTTGCAACGCCATTCACACGGATTTCGTAGTGAAGGTGAGGACCAGTACTTCTACCGGTTGAACCAACATAACCTATAAGCTGATTTCTTTTAATTTTATCGCCTTTTTTCACTGCAAACTTGCTAAGGTGAGCATATCTTGTTGTGAAACCTGAACCGTGGTTGATTTCAACAAGTAAACCATAAGCACCCTTTGTTGAAATTGCGGTAACAATACCATCACCTGATGCGACAATTGGAGTTCCTGTTGGAGCGGCAATGTCTATACCATTATGAAATTCAATCTTAGATGAAAAAGGTGATTTTCTTCTGCCAAACTTTGAAGTCAATACGCCTTCTAATGGCATTGCAGTTGGCAAGGAAGCCATTGCAGAAATCTTTTCGCGCATAGCAACTAAAATTTCTTGCTGACGAACTTCTTCAAGCTTTACTTCTGTTTCTAACTCTTTCAAATAGTTTGTAATTTGACGAGTAGCCAATTCTTGCCTGTGAAGAGGAAGAGAGCCAAGAGTTAAGATATCCGTGTTTGGACCACCTATGTTTGGTGTCACTTCTGCTTGCTCCATATTCGCCATTACTTCGAGTTTTGTATTGAATTGTTGGATGCGAGCAAGTGAATCTTTCAACTTTTGCACTTCTGAAACCATAGCAACCACGTTACCTTGCTTTCCATTGTACATAAGTTCATTTTGAGCAATGTGTGACTTTAATGATAGAGTTTCATTATAGAATTGCATGAAATATAAGTTACCTGCGCACAAGCCAAAAATCAAAACAAAAAGCGCAATAATGTAAGACCCTCTAAAAGTGAGTGTGCGTGCACTTCCGGTTTTTTCTTTTATTAAGAGAACTTGGTATTTCTCAAATAACATATTCAACCCTCAAAATCTTTTTTTTGTTTAACTTTTTACAGCCAAACTAGAATGACTATAAAAAAAATAAAGCCTCTTGTCAAGATTTAAATAACTTTATTAAAGCTATATTAACAACAACTTAGAAAGAATTAAGTTATTTTTTATTTTCCATAGTGAATTTATATACAATTCTAGCAAACTATCACTAATTATTTAGAATATTTCTAAACTTTTTAAAAATACTTTTTTATATTTTTCTTTACTGAGCAATTCTTTCTACCTTCAATTTTAGGCTTGTAAAATACAGCAAGAAAAAAGTGCTGCTAAGAGACAGAAAAAAAAGAGCTTTTCAAATGCATAAAACTATGTCATTGTAAAATAAATACTTTGGTTTGTGTTTCTTTATCTATGAAACTTCATATTTTCTAAGAAACAAAGTTTTTTTATAAACATTTTACGAAGGACAGATTTTATGACGAACTCTTGGGATTTGCAAAGAACTTTTGCTCTTGTCGGTACTGGAGGATGTGGAAAAACATCTTTGGCTGAAATGCTTTTATATTCAACTAACTCTGTAGAGCGATTAGGTTCAGTTGAAACAGGAACAACTGCTTTAGACTACGAACCAGAAGAAGTGAAGAGAAAGGCTTCAATTCAACCTGGTTTTGCTACATGGCTTTACAACAACAATAGACACTTCTTGGTTGATATTCCCGGTGATAACAATTTTAACGGCGATATTAATTATTTATTACAAGGTGTTGACAGTGCCATTCTCTGCCTTGATGCAGTTGATGGAGTAAGACCACTTACAAAGAAATTATGGACTTCAATTCAAAGTCAAGAGCTTCCTGCAATCATATTTATCAACAAACTAGACAGAGAAAGAGCAAACTTTGACGAAACCATTCAAGGTATTTCCTTATCTTTAAATATTAAGCCAATTATTCTTTATTATCCAATAATTGAAAACGAAAAATATATCGGATATGTGGACATTTTTAAACACAAAGCTTTTTATTTTGAAAATGAAAAACCTGTTGAAAAAGCTATTCCTGAGAGTCTTGAAGACGAAGCTTTTCTTATTAGAGATACAGCCATTGAAAACATTGCTGAAACTGACGAAGAATTGATGGAAAAATACCTTGAAGAAGGTATGCTCACAGAAGCAGAAATCAAGCAAGGTTTACGAATTGGAACACTTAATGGCGAACTTGTTCCTGTATTTATTGGAGCTGCAACCGAAAACAAAGGCGCGCAAGAATTACTTAAAGGCATTGAAGAGCTTCTGCCATCAGCATCTGACAGAGCAGCTTTCTTATCAGAAGAAGCTGAAGAAAGAAATTCTTCTGCAGATGAAAGCCCTTCTTGTTTCGTTTTTAAAACAATAGCAGACCCATTTGCAGGCCAGCTCACCATGGTGCGTATACTTTCTGGAACGCTTTCTTCTGCATCTGTCTTAAAGAACATGCAAACAGAAGAAGCTGAAAGATTTACCTCCTTAGCCTACCTTACAGGAAAGAGCCAAGTTGTCTGCAAAGACACACTCTATCCAGGTGCTATTGTTGCTGTTTCAAAACTCAAAAGCACAAAGACAGGGCATACCTTATCAGATGAAAAGGCTGCTTTCACCTTGGCATTGCCAAGCTTACCAACACAAATGATTACCTATGCCTTAAGTGCTTCTAAAAAAGACGAAGAAGACAAGGTATATAGCGCAATTCAAAAGCTTCTTGATGAAGACATTACCCTCAAACTAGAAAGAGACAAGGAAACAGGCGACACACTTCTTTCAGGTATGGGGCAATTGCATATTGAACTTTCTGTTGAAAAGGCAAAAAGACGTAGTAAGTTAGAAATCTTACTCAAAACACCTAAAGTGCCTTACCGCGAAACTATTAAGGGCAGCGCAAAAGTTCAAGGCAGACACAAAAAGCAATCAGGTGGCAAAGGACAATTTGGCGACTGCTTCATAGAAATGACACCATTACCACGCGGTGAAAACTATCTCTTTGAAGATGCAATTGTAGGCGGCGCAATTCCTCGTACCTACATTCCTGCTATCGACAAAGGCATACAAGAATCTGCATTAAGAGGTTATTTAGCTGGCTATCCTGTTGTTGACTTTAAAGTACGCTTATACGATGGCTCTTACCACGATGTAGACTCCTCAGAAATGGCTTTCAAACTTGCTGGAAACCTTGCTTTCAGAAAGGCAATGGAAGCATTAAAAGTTGTCTTGCTCGAACCTATTGCTCTTATCACAGTCTCTATACCTGACAATTATATGGGTGATATTATTGGAGATTTGTCATCAAAAAGAGGTAAGGTTCTCGGCTCTGACTCTATATCTGGAATAACCGAAATTAAAGCGCATATCCCTATGGCTGAAGTCATGCGTTACGCGCCTGATTTACGCTCTATGACAGGCGGTCAAGGCTTGTTTACTCTTGAATTTTCTCACTATGAAGAAGCTCCGCAACATGTGAGCGATAAAGTAGTAGAAGAATATAAAGCAAATAAGGGCGAAGACAAGGAATAAAGATAAGGAATAAAGACAAGGAATACATATCAAAAAATCAAATACAAAATAGATATTTTAATAGATTTTTTATAGTAGACGAAAAGATATTTTATGCTATTATCTTTATCTAAATTCACTTTTTGTCACATATTAAGTGTAAAAACACAAAAGAAGGAATACATATATGATGAATCCAAGCCAAGTAGTAATATACAGTGGCGGCGCAGCAGGAACAGAACAGTTTTTCGGCGCGCAAGCAGAACAATACGGCATACAAGAAGTAAACTTCACTTTTGAAGGGCACATGAGCGAAAGATCTCGCGGCATGCGCTTTTTAACAAATGAAGAACTTGCCATGAAGGACGTGAGTATTACTTATATCGAAAAAATCATGGACAGAGACTATTCAAGAGCACCACTTTTTAGAAAAGTTTTGCAATCTATTTGCTGGCAGATTTCAAGCGGCCAAGAAATCTTTGTTGTTGGAATTATTCAAGAAGACAACACTGTTAACGGCGGAACAGGTTGGGGCGCAGAATACGCAAAAATCTGCAACAAGCCACTCTTTGTTTTTGACCAAGAAAAGAAAACATGGTTTAAATGGAATAAAGACAATTGGATAGAAGTAAAAGATGTGCAAATCACCTGCACACAATTCACTGCAACAGGCACTCGCTTTTTAAACGATGACGGCAAAAAAGCGATTTCTGAATTATTCACTCGTTCCTTTGCAAAGTAATTTAGATTTTTTTTGAAATTGTTTTTTAAAGGATTAGATTCCACGTCCTCACCCATACTTCGTATGGCTTCGTCCTCTGAATGACTAATAATATAAGTGTGCGTCATTACAGAAATATGATTGACATTTTACTTTTTTGTCGCTCAGAGGAAAGCTGAAGGTTTGACGTGGAGTCTAGTCCTTTTTGCTCTCTCCCCTTTCCTTGACTTTTTCTCAAACATAAAGTATTTCATGCTTAGTTTACTGTTAATTTTTTTTGTTACATGTAAAATCTAAACTAAAGGAATAAAAATGAAAAATTCAAATTCTTTCACAAATTTAAAAAATCGCTATGTAGCTGTTCTCAAGAAATGTTCGCTTATAAATGTTTTTGGTACGCTTGCTCTTGCAACAATGTGTGCTATACCATTTAATGCTTTTGCCTTACAAGAAAACCCTGCAAACACGACTACTTCTCATCTTGAAGTAGATACAACTGCAAGTGCTATCAATCCTTTTTTAAATAACTATGGAACATTGACTGGTTTTTTGTTTAGTCTTTCAGGCTTTTTACCTATGAATACTGCGATGTTTGCTAGCTACACAGACCCAAGTTCAACTCTCTCTTTTGATTTCACTAACCACCAAGGCGGTGTTATAAAGATTCATACATCTTCATCAGAATTAACTTATGGTATGTTGTTAAACCTTAGTCAGGCGAATAATAGTACACTATCAAACTTTGGTTTAATTGACGTGAGC
>CAYJHE010000133.1:0-6419 GCA_964369675.1 uncultured Desulfovibrionaceae bacterium
ATTAAAACAAGAACAATAAAGGAAATAGCTACAGCAAAAAGAAGGTAGCTGCCGTATGAAAGAGGAACAATATTTAATGATGGATTTGCTTGCGCTATGGCATAAAGACCTGAAAGTATATAGAAAGCACCGTTTTTTACAGCATCACTACAAAAAGCGCAAAGAATCATCGCCATACAGCCTATAATAAGGGCTGAAACATATCTATCACCCTTTTTATAGCCCACTTCTTCAAAGATGATATAGAGAGCAGGCCACATAAGAAATACCGAAGAAACTTGATCAATAAAGGCAACAAGATAGGAAGTGAGCAGTATTGAAGCAGTGAGTACCCAAGGTCTGCCTTGGCAAACTTTATGTGTCATGAGATATCGAGCTAAGTATGTAGCAATATTTGAATTAATCAAAGCACCTGCAAAGATGAAAAGAATAAAAATCTGCACTGTCATAGGATTGCCCAAGAAGTCTTTCATAACAATAGGCATAGGAGCAAAAGAGCTTATGCCAAGAACAAAAAGCCCTAAGAAGCAAGGCCAAACAACATCAACAAAGGTCCAAAGGTAGATCATACCAAGAAAGATTGCCAAAACTGTCATGCCCACTTCAGTAATAGCAAGGTTAACCATGCCGTCTACAGCTGTAAAGCCATTTTTTAAAAGTTTTGGTGTTTCTGCAACTTCAATGCTGAGCGGTGTAAGGTAACGCCCAAAAAACATAATGGAAATGCCAACCAGAGTGTGAAAAATTGTTGAAAAAGAAAAAGCCGATGCAGGATTACTTTTCATAAATTGCTCCATATACATATTTAATGTTTGCTATATCTTGTGAAAAAAATAGCAAGTTGTGCTAAAAAAAATAGCACATTGTTATTTTTTTCATAAGTATACTTATTCTATACCACCACTTCATGATAAAAAATGTAGCATTTGCTACAATTATACAAAAAAAAGAAATTTATAGATGATGACTTATAAATAATTTTTCTTATAAAAGTTAAACGGCTAGTATTATTAGAAAATATTTTTTATGGCTTTTCTATAGGGCGAAGGAAAAGCATAATTTTCTAGCATATTTTCTTCTACAAAACTAAAGGAAGGCAGGACTTTATTTAATTCTTCTTCTTTTATATCTGTAATGAGCTTAAAAAAAGATACAGTGTTTTTGTGATTTGTGTAACTATAGGCTATTTGTTCATATTTCTCTATATTTGTAGGGAAAATATTTAAAGCATTTAAAGCTTCCTTAATGCTTCTTGTAAAGTCTTTTGAAGAGGGCATAAAGGAATAAAATTCAAATAATCCGCCCCAATGAAGATTTTTTTCTCTTTGCTTTATCGCAAGTGTGCCTTCTTTGGAAACAAAGATGAGTTGAATCCAGTCTTCATAGATGAGCTTTTGCTTTGCTTTTGGGCTTGGAAAGTCTTTTTGTCTGCTTTCTTTAAAGGCTTTGCACTCTGCTTTAAGAGGGCATTTTGGGCAGTCAGGACTTTTTTTACAGACAAGCGCGCCTAGCTCCATAAGTGCTTGATTGTAATTTCTGGCATTTCTTTGAGGTAAAAACTCATAAGCATAAAATTTTATTGCTTCTTTTGCCTTTTTTTGCTTTGTGTCGCCTTCAATACAAAAAAGTCGTGAAAAAACTCTTTCTACATTGGCATCAATAGTGACTATGTCTTGATTAAAGGCAATGCCGCAAAGAGCTGCAAGAGTATAGTCACCTATGCCTTTGAAATTTTTAAGCTTTTCTTTGTCGTCAGGGATTATACCATTATGTTTTTCGCACACTTCTTTTGCAATAGCGTGTATGTATCTTGCTCTTCTGTAGTATCCAAGCCCTTCCCATGCATGTAAAACTTCTTCTTCGCTTGCCTTTGCTACATCAAAAATTGTGGGAAAGCGCTCAATCCACCTTTTAAAGTAAATAATACCGCGTTCCATCTGTGTTTGCTGGAGCATTAGTTCTGATATAAAAATATGGTAAGGCTCATAAGTCGTGCGCCAAGGCAGAGCACGCGCATTTGCTTTATACCATGCAAGTAAGAGGGAAGTTATTGTTTTCATAAAACAATCTACGCTTTACCTAGCGCAAAAATCGCTCCATTTGGAATGTTTGGAATCACGCGAGAACCATAGACAATGCAGTGTTCTTCTAAAATCATGTCTGCCCATGTGCCAAAGTAGGCATCAAAGGCTTTGAGTAAAGAAATAGCTGTAGGAGTGACCATTTCACCTTGACCTAGAGATTGAGTGACACGCACATTTTTGAGCAAATGCAAAACAGCAGGTGCTGGCGCAGAAATTAAGCCGTGCGCGCATTTTATTTTTCCGTCTGCTAAAGGAAGAGGACCGCAAATAAAATGGTCGCAATTTAATTTATCAAATAATATTGCGCAGATACATGTGTCAACAATACTGTCTAATGCACCAACTTCATGAAAATGCACATCATTAATAGAAGCATCATGCACACTTGCTTCAGCTTCTGCTAAAAGAGTGAAAGCTTTAATTGCATAGGCTTTTGCCTTTGCGCTCATATCAGAATTTTCGATAATCTTTGTTATATCAGAAAGATTTCTGTGTGCGTGCTCGTGCGGTAGTTCTATATGTGCTTTGTAGCCTGTTATCCCATTTAAAACATGCTTTTCAACACGCACGTCCATTTTTTCTATATTTAATTTAAGCTTTTGTACAAGTTCTTGTAACTCTTCATTATTTGTATTTGTCATCTTGCAAAGGCCTGATAAAAGCATGTCGCCTGAAATGCCAGATTGCGGACGTAAGACAAGGAGCTTGCCAGTAAATTTAGGCATAGAGAAGTTTGCTTCAAAAGTGTTTTGTGCATGACAGTTATTATGACTGTGGTCATGCTCATCTTTATGTTCATGACTGTGCCCGTGGCAATGACTATGCCCGTGCTCATGTTCATGCTTGTGGCAATGCCCATGCTCATGACTATGCCCGTGTTTATGGCAATGTTCGCGTGGATTTTCGTGCTTTTCGTGTATATGGCAATGTTTGCGCTCTTGGCACTTGCTGTCTTGTTTTAATGTATCTTTATGCATGTATTAACCTTTAAATATATTGTCTGGATAGAGTGTATTAAGAACACGAACAGCTGCGCAAGCCGCTCCATAACCATTGTCTATGTTCATAACAGGCACGCCAGGGGCGCATGAAGCAAGCATTGAGCCAAGCGCGACATTGCCTTTTTCAGCAATACCATAACCAACAGAAGTGGGTACTGCGTAGATAGGTTTTGCTGTGAGACCGCCCAAAACAGAGGCAAGTGCCGCATCAAGACCTGCAACAACAATAATCACATCATGTGAATTAATAGCTTCTAAGTGCGAGGTCAAACGCCAAAGGCCTGCAACTCCATTGTCTAAGAAAAGATTATGTTCAATTCCTAAATACTCTAAGGTGCGCGCAGCTTCAAGAGCCACAGAAGCGTCTGCAGTACCTGCTGAAACAATGGCGACCTTGCCCTTTTCCTTCTTAGGAAGTGCGCTAGTATAGGCTGTAGCTGAAAGTGCGTGGTAGTTTAGTGCTTTTTTCTCTTCATCTGAAAAGAGAGCATAAACTTCGGGCTTTAAGCGTGTGAAAAGTATAGGGTTTTTATTAAAATGAAATTCACGCACTAAGGATTTTAATATTTCTGTATCTTTGCCTTGAGAAAATACGGCTTCGGGTAGTCCTATGCGCGCTGTACGAGAATGGTCAAAAAGAACTGTATTCATTGTGTATTCTGCTTTTTTTCTTGGATATTTTATTTGTTGAAAGTTATTTTCATATGAGCTAAACTGCTACAATGCAAAATACAATATCTTATAACAAATGGCAAGACTTATTAATTTCTCTTCAAGCACATAAAAAACTTGCTTTAGCTTGTTCAGGCGGGCTTGACAGCAGACTCTTGGCCTATGCTTTTAAATGCGCTCAAATCGACTATAAAATCGTTCATATAAGGGGTGTACATATACCCAAAGAAGAAGAAGAAATTTTAAAGCAATTTTCTGAGCAAACAGGTATTGAAGTTGAGTCTTTTGAAATGAATCCCTTAAGCATTCAGCAGGTTAGGGAAAATGATGTAAAAAGATGCTATTATTGCAAGGAAGAGATATTTTCTTTTTTACTCGAAAGAACAAAGACGTATCAGCTTTGTGACGGCACAAATACAGACGATTTAACGGTTTATAGACCTGGATTAAAGGCATTAGAAGAGCTTAAAATTCTTTCGCCTTTTGTAGAAGTGGGCATAAGCAAAAATGATATTAGGCACTTAGCGCACGATTTAGCACTTCCTTTTGCAAATCAGCCCTCTCAAGCATGTTTGATTACACGTTTTAATTATGGCATTAGCGCATCTAAAGAAGAGCTATTATGGCTTGATAATGCAGAAAGTCTTTTAGCTAAAATTATTAAAAATCCTTTTAGGCTTCGTTGTGTCGCAGAAAACACATGGGAATTACACATAGAAGTTAATGATAATAATCTTGCTTTAGATAAAAGCGAGATTGAAAAGTATATACAAGAACATTTAAATGATTATCCTATACATATAGAACTTGTGCCTTCTTTACGCGGCTATTTTGATAAAGCACTCCAGTCCAATTTAATTTCTTAAAAACACATGTGAACGCAGTGAACATGTTTCTCACTCTTTGCATTTAACATGATTTTCTATAGAGAAAAGACAATATTTTTAAAGCGAAACAGTATTTAAGCGAAGCTTAAAACTTTTTCGCAAATTAAAAAAATAATTTCCTTCTTTAGTCCGAACCCTCTATCTTAACCGCTCAATGCTCGGGTTTCCAAAGGGCGGTAGTCCTTTGGTCGCCGAAGGCATAAAAAAATATAAATTAGACGTGACAAAGACCTCAAGTAAATAATCATGGCACGCTAATTATGAATGGCATACTATTTGCATCAGTCATAGTATAGAGCAATACACATGTCGGTAATCTGACAAGTATGCTAAATATGCGGAGGCTGTGATGGCATTTACTTTTTCCCTAGAGCAAGTTCTCAAATACCGAAGGCAATTAGAGCAAGAAGCAAAGATTGCTTTTGCAAAGGTAGAGCAAGAAAGACTAAGAGAAAGTAATAGGCTAGAGCAGATTATGCAAGCCTTAGAGCAAGAACAACAAAGGCTTACAAATCTTCGAGCAGAGGACTTAGACAATAAGTGGCTCATTGCAAATTTTGTCAAATCATTGCGTGAGGATTTGAAGATTTCACAAGAAAAACTCAGGTACTGGGAAGTAAAAGTGGAAGAAGCAAGAAAGGTTCTCACTGAAAAAGCAAAAGATAAAAAGATATTAGAAAAACTTAAAGAAAAGCAGGAATTTAAATATGTTCACGAAGAAAAAAGAAAAGAACAACAATTCTATGATGAACTTACCGCAGGAAAAGAAGCTAGGAAGTTTTAGCGCAAAAACGGTAAACAGAATTCTTTCAACTGTGATTGTCTTAGGAAGTATCAAAGTATCTCTTTTAGTTTGTGTTATGCTTTTTCCTTCTGACACTCCTTATTTTGAATTTACAAGTATTAAAGAATTAATACAAGATAAGCCAAATTCTCTCAAGTCTCAAAGTGAATTGCGTAAACTTGCTCGCTTAGAAGCAAAGCTTGCAATGAATCAAGAATATCAAGCAACAAAGCAAGAAAGTAATAAAGTTCTAGCAAATGAAAAGGAACTGCAAATAGACAAAGAAATTGCAAATCTTATTCCTGAGGAAAAGAATGCAATTCAAGAACTTTTTAGCGCAAAAGAAGCACATGCTGCAGAAAATATTCCACCTACTCCAGACCCATCAGTAGCAAAACCTAGAACATCACCACTTATTCCACAAGTAAAACCAAATACAAACCCAATTATGCAAAACAAATTTCAAAGACCTGACAGCGCAACTGCAGGTACTTTGCCAGCACCAGCTGTAAATAATCCATACGCATCAAACGATACCCTAGACATTCAGCAAGAAGAACTCAACCGTAGAGAACAAGAATTACTCGCCTTGCAGCAGCAAATGGAAGCAAGAATTGCGGAACTTCAAGGTCTTGAAGGGAAAATCGGAAATAAAGTAGAAGAAGCTGGTAATGAACAACAATCAAAATTAAAGCACCTTATAGATGTATACACAAATATGAAGCCAAGACAAGCTGCTCAAGCACTTGGAAACCTCGACGAAGGCGTTGCAGTCAAAATTTTGTCAGGCATGAAAAGTAAGCAAGCAGGCGAAATTTTATCCTACATGGACACCGATAGGGCAGTTGTATTATCAGAATTGTTATCGAAGGTATTATATTAATGAATGTTTTATGCCTTCGGCGACCAAAGGGGCATGCCCCCTTTGGAAACCCGAACATTGCGCGGATAGAATGGAATGTTCGGGCTAAAGCAGATGGTTTATTTTTTT
>CAYJHE010000134.1:0-6416 GCA_964369675.1 uncultured Desulfovibrionaceae bacterium
TTGGAAATTCGCCTTTTTCAATGCTTTCGTATAAATCTTTTTGATGGCTTTCTCTGTCCATTGCAATAACTTTTGCAGATTCTTCATCTGTGAGATTAACTATGCCTTGCTGAGAGACAAAGTGGAATTTCACCCAATAACGCTCGTTATTCGCATTGACAAAGCTATAAGTATGACTACCAAAACCATGCATATGCCTATAAGAAGCTGGAATACCTCTGTCACTCATCACAACAGTGACCTGATGCAATGCTTCAGGAAGCCTTGTCCAGAAATCCCAATTGTTTTTAGCAGAACGCATATTTGTACGAGGGTCACGCTTAACCGCGTGGTTTAAATCAGGAAATTTTAATGGATCGCGGAAGAAAAAAACAGGAGTATTGTTGCCAACCATGTCCCAATTGCCTTCTTCTGTGTAAAATTTGATAGCAAAACCACGAATATCTCTTTCAGCATCAGCAGCACCGCGTTCGCCAGCAACTGTTGAAAAACGCATAAATAAATCTGTTTTCTTGCCCACTTCACTGAAAATTTTTGCTTTAGAATACTTTGTAATATCGTTTGTCACAGTAAAAGTACCGTATGCGCCTGAACCTTTGGCGTGCATACGTCTTTCAGGAATCACTTCTCTATCAAAATGCGCTAACTTTTCTAAAAACCAAACATCTTGCAAGAGCATAGGACCACGCTTGCCCGCAGTAAGAACATCTTGATTATTTGCAACAGGTGCGCCATTAGCCGTTGTTAAGTTCTTTTTCGACATAGTATAACTCCTTTTTAATTCATCAATATATAAAATTCTATTCTATTATTAGGAATACATCTTAATAAGAAACATGTCAATAGATATTTTATTTTTTTAAAATATGCCTAAGTGTTTTATATTTCGATTATTTTTTTGAAAAAAAGAATATAATAACTCAAAGAATTTCACAAGTCGCTAAAATAGTATCTTTTTTTATCTTCTTTTTTTGCAAGACAACAGCTTGACAGAAAAGTCTTGCGAGATGTAAATTAGTAACATGACAACAGATATTACTCCATCAAGAAGGCAGGCACATGAAAGACTTTAAATTTCTTCATGCAGCGGATTTACACCTAGATGTGCCTATGCAACAAATAAGCGCAGATATTGCGCTATCATCGCAAGCAAGCTTTATTGCGCTTGAAAATCTTGTGGAAATAGCTGTGCAAAAACAAGTAGATGCACTTATCTTTGCTGGCGACATATGGAATGATGAAGATGCAAGTTTGAGGGCAAGGCTCGCTTTCAAAAGGGCTTGTGATACTTTACATAAGCATAATATAATGGTTTATATAGCACATGGCAATCATGATCCGCTTACAAAGACCTTCCAAAGCATACAATATCCTGAAAATGTTGTTCTTTTTCCTGCAAGCTATGCTTGTTCTTCTTTTGAAAAACAAGAGGAAATCATTGCATATATACACGGCATAAGCCATGCGAATAAAAAAGAGAGCGCAAATCTTTCAAAAGAATTTCCCATACAAAGCACTTTGTCAAAAGAAGAGCATTTTCATATATATATCTTGCACACATCACTGAGTGGCAATGAAAAAGAAGACATATACGCGCCTTGCTCCTTAGCAGATTTACGCGAAAAAAATCCGCATTATTGGGCACTTGGGCATATACACAGCTTTCAGATTATTGAAGAAAATCCTGACATTGTTTTTTCAGGTGCTTTACAAGGTGCTCATATAAATGAAGAAAATGCACATGGCTGCGTCTATGTTCATATGTATAGAGATGAAACAAGCAAAAAAACAGAAATAATAAAAGAATTTATTCCTCTTTCACCTTTAGTTTGGAAAAAAATCAACTATACAATACAAGAAAGTGTGCAAGATATTATAGAATTTCAAGAAAGTCTTTATGACTATCTTCTTGAAAACATAAGGATTTTTCTTGATTCATCTGAATACATTAAAGAATACACAAGGCAATGCATTATAAAACTCACTATAGACGGAAAAACAATACTTAACAAAGAATTACACAATCTTTCGCTCATAAAAGAAATGCAAGAAAGTTTAAATGAAATGTTTTCGCTTGCGCAAAGCCCAATCTATATAAAGGAAATTGAAGTACAAACATTTGATATAGAAGAAGAAAAAAACATTGACGAGCTTATGAAGGCAGATAATTTTCTTTCAGAAGTACTTAAAAAGGGCGAAGAATTTCTTAGTTTTGATGACGATGAATTTCAGCGTGAAATGGAAAAAATCTATAAAGAAACTCCTTTATTAAAAGGGCATTTTGCCTTGCTCCCTCTCAAAAAAAACAGAGAAGAATTAGAAAAACTTATTATTCAAGCGCAATACCTTTGCTCACAACTTCTTGACCCCACAGAATAAATTATGAAAATAACCTCCTTTGATATACATGAATTTGGCTTATTAGAAAAGCAATCTCACTCTTTAGAAGAAGGAGTGTGCATTTTTTTAGGCAAAAACGAAGCAGGAAAATCAACTGCCCTTGAATTTTTTAGAACCTTGCTCACAGGTTTTCCTTTTGCACGCACAAAAAAGGGAAAAGAAGGCCTTTTTGCAAATAAAAGCAAGCAGATGGGTGGAATCCTCGAAATTGAAAGCACTTATGCTGGTTTTTTAAAAATTGAAAGGAAAGCAACTTTATTTCAAGTATTTAACAAAGAAGGTCTCTTACTTTCTCACAAGGTCTATGAACATCTTTTATCAAATGTCACAAGGGATATTTATTCTGCGCTCTATGGTTTTAGTTTAACAGAATTACAAACACTACAAAGCCTTGAAGATGAAGAAGTGCAAGCGGTTTTGTATGGTGCTTCTTCTGCTTTGCACGCTTTTTCACCGCAAAAAGCTTTGACACAAATCGATAATAGGTTACTTGCAAAAGGCAACAAAAGTCTTGTAGCAAACGAGAGCTTTAAAAACTTTTTTAAAGCAAATTGCACGCGTATAGAGCAAATCAATGCTGAAATAAAAAATCTCATTGCGCAAAATAAAGAAATAGACACCTTTTATGCTGAAATTGAAGAAAAAGCACATCTTATCAGTGAATTAAGAACGAACAAAAGCCACAAACAAGAAGAATTACAGCTTTTACAAAGAAAGATTCAGGCATGGCAAATCTACTCAGAGTGGCATATGCTTTTGCAAAAAATTCAAAGAATACCTGAAAGCGCAAAGAACTTTCCCCTTAAAGCTTTAGAAACATTGCATATATTAGAACAAAAAATATCTACTACTAAAGAAGAAATCGAAGAAAAAAGCCAAGAAAAAAGAAATCTACAAGCAAGCATTGAAAAGAAAATACTCAATACTGAATTACTCAAGAAGCAAACAGAAATAAGCCGTTTAACAGAATTTAAATCAAGCTACAGAAATGCCTTGAATGCTATGCCCTTGCTTGAAAAGAAAGCAAAGGATATGGAAAAAGAACTTTCTACGCAACTTGCCTATCTTGGCAATGAATGGAATAGAGAAAAAATAGAAAAGCTTGATTTTTCCATACAAAATCAAGAAAAAATAGAAAATTTTGGCAAAAAAATAGACGCACTTTTGCAAGAAATGAAAGCAGAAGAACAGGCTATTTATTATTTAAACCAAGAAATACACTCTGTTGAAAATGAGATACATTTATTTCAAGAAAAAAATTCTGCTCTTCCAAGCAAAGAATTAAATATACAAGAATACGAGTATACAAAGCTTGAAGAATATTACACAAGGGCATTGTATTCTGACACATTTTCACAAAAGAAAAGAGCAGATTTAAATAAGTGTACGCAAGAATTTGAAGATGCCTTAAAAAACTATTCCTTTGACTTTGAGCTTTCAGAAGCAACTATTAATACCCTTCTTGAAAGCCAACATAAGGCTTCTGTTATTGCAAAAAGTATGCAGATGCAAGAAGAGAAAAAGAGTATAGAAGAGCATAACATTCAACAAATAGAAAAAGCACTTATAAAGCATGAAAAAAGAAATACTGAACTTCTAAATGAGCGTTATAATTTAAATGCCAAAGAAATCGAGGATATAAGGCAAGAAGAAAGACAATTAAATTTACTCCAAGATTGTGTGAAAGAACAAGCAAGATTAAGAGAAATATTTAAAGCAGAGCAAGAAAACATGCTCAAACACACAGCAACTCAAGCTTTTTCAATAAAGAGGACTTTACTTTCACTTTGTCTTTTTATTATGGCTTCACTTTGTTTTGCGCTTTTTTACTCTTCGGCATTTTTATCCTATTCAAGCTTGCCTACTGATTTCTTGACACAGAATGCCACACTTATAAACATTCTTCCTTTTTTAGGCGAAATTCCTCATTTTATTGAAATTTCTACAAGTCTTTGCTTTGTATTATTTCTTCTTTCTTTTGCATTCTTTTTATACTTGCTTCCAATGATTAACCCAAACATACGCAATGCAAAGAAATCATTAGAAGAATCACACAAAAAACTCTCTACAATGAAGAAAAACTTGCACACTTTAAACGAGAAAAAACTCGCACTCTACAGCTTCTTTGCTATCGAAAAATTGAATGAAGATTTTTTTGATATAAGAAGAAATGCAATAAACAAAGAAGTAGAAAAGTCACAAAAATCTTTTCTTTTAAAGGAAAAAATTGATGAAATTACAAGAGAAATAGATACTTTAGAGGAAGAAAAAGAAAAGAGCAAAGAGTTTTTGCATGCAATCCAAGAAAGTTTTGTACGAAGTCAAAGACAATGGGAAGAGCTTTTTACTCCTTTTGCCTTTACTTCATTTCCTAAAGCAGAGAATATGCACAGGGATTTCGCTCGTTTAGAACAAATCAAACTTTCCTTACAAGCAAAAAAGAATATAGAAGAAGAATTAATCTCTCTTGAAGCAGAGATTACAAAGCTTTCTCAGCTCATAGCCACACTTTTCCCCCATTTAAGCATCCATTCAGACAAAAGCACGCTTTTAGAAAAAACAAAAGAAATCTTGCTTAAATACAGTGAAGAAGAAAAAATACAGCAAGCGCGCAACAATCTCAAAGAACAAATAGACATACAAGCTGAAAAGAAGGAAGTTTTACTTTTAGAATTAATACAAAAGCAGCAAGCATTAGCAAGAATAAAAGAAGAAAAAAACCAAGAAGAGATCTTATATTACAGCTATTTAAAGCAAAAAAACTTTGATGAAATGCTCCCAGCCGTTCAGGTGAAATCACGCATGACACAAGCTGAAAAATGCTTACAATTATATAAGCAATTAGAAACTCTCAAGTATGAAATTGAGAAAAATCAGGAAGAAATAGAAAGATTTTCAAAACCTTTAGCAGAGATTTTTTATGAACTTGGAAATGTCTATAAAATACAAGCTGATGAATTAATACAAAATTTTGATACACTTCTCAAACAAGCTCAAGACGAAAACGCGCTTATGCAAGAAAAGCAAAGAGAGGAGCAGCAATTAGCGCAATATGAAGAACTACTCTTACAAAAAAACAATGAAATTCAAAACCTTAATAAAGATGTGCAAAACATTTTTTCTTCTGTTTCACTTAATAATAAAGAGGATTTTGAAAAGCAAGCTCATTATGCAGCTGAATTTGCAGAACATACAAAGCAATTGCAGCACATTGAAGACAAATTACAATTTCTTGCAAGAGACAAAGATTTAAAAGATTTTATCCAAGAATTTGAAGGTATAGAGCTTGCCTACCTTCAATCTTCTTCTGTGCAATTAGAGCAAGAAGTAAGAGACATTCAAGAAAAAGAGGATGAAGAGTGCACGAATCATGCACGAATAAAGGCGCATATAGGCATGCTTGAAAATTCCTCACAACTTTCTGAACTAAGGCAAGAAAAATCTATTCTTGAAGAAAAAAATGCCCATGCGCTGGACACTTACATGACCTATACGCTTGCGCAGTCTTTTATTAAAAAAACAAAGGCGGAGTACGAAAAGGAAAAACAGCCTGAACTCATCAAAAAAGCATCTGAAATATTTTCCTTTATTACTGACGGGAAGTGGCAAAACATTGTCTCTTCTTTAGAAGATAATAGTCTTACAATCAACCCTGCAAAGGGAAGTCCCCTTAGTCCTGATAAATTAAGCCAAGGCACAAAAGAGCAACTCTATCTTTCGCTCAGGCTTGCTTACATACTTTTAGCAAGTCAATATAAGGAAAGTTTACCTATACTTATGGATGATATATTTGTGAATTTTGACGAGCAAAGAGCAAAACAAAGTGCGAAAACTTTAAATAAAATTGTCGAAGATAACAAAAACCAGCAGATTCTTTTCTTTACTTGTCACGAGCATATAGCGCGCATACTCAAAGAGAATATCACTTGTTCTACTTTATACACAATAGAAAAAGGGCTTATTAGAGTATAAAGAGATATTTCTGGACTACTGCCTTTTTTGCCTTCGGCGACCAA
>CAYJHE010000135.1:0-921 GCA_964369675.1 uncultured Desulfovibrionaceae bacterium
CATACGAATGAGCTGATTAATTGTAGGCATACTTTCTCCAAAAAAAGTAAATATCGTTTCTTTCCATCAATATAGCCAATCCATAGTGATAGAAACAAGATATTTACAACTATAAAGCGAACTTTGTCAAGTTTTTTTTTAGAAAATAATTTTTTTTAATTTAAGAAAGCGTGCTTTATTTATATTAAAGTTTATTGCACATTTTTGCTCGCAAAAATTCCTTGCAATGTGCCCGCTGTAAAAATTAAAATCATACCAATAAAAGCGAGTAATGGAGGTCTTTCTCCCATGAATGCCGTAGCTATTACAATTGTTGTTGCTAATTGCATATAATTAAGAGGGGCTAAATCACTTGCACGAACATATTTAAAAGGCAAAACAAATAAAAATTGCGCTAATAATGCAAGCACAGAAAGCGCGCCTATTAATGAAAGGTTTGGTAGTGTAATATAAGTCAAGTCTGCATTGAAAAGAAATGAAACTATTGAGCAAATAAAGATAGAAATTAAATTACTCCAAAATAAAATAGCAAGTGTGGAATCCTTGCCAACCACTTTTTTTGTAAATATTTGTACAAACATATAGGAAAACATAGCTAAAATTCCAAGCGCAAAACCTATAAGTGAATCTTGAGAGTCTACTGAAGAAAAATCGATAGTAAGTGGGTTTATGATTAAAAACATGCCTGTAAAGCCAACAATAACTGTAAACCACTGCCTTAAGGTAACTTTTTCACCTAAAATAAGTGAGGAGAATGCGAGAATTGCTATAGGTGAACAAAAAAAGATGCTTGATGCCATAGAAAAGGGAATATATTTGAAAGCAGAATAATAGAAAATTGCAGCGCAAGATTGAAATAAACCGCGTAGCATTATCATTTTCTTGTGTTTTGCATGAAGTATTTCGTGTGATTTAGAAGTG
>CAYJHE010000135.1:931-6295 GCA_964369675.1 uncultured Desulfovibrionaceae bacterium
AGTGCATATAGCAATAATTAAAGGTACAAAACAAAGAAAGGAAAAGCGAAACACATTAATTAGTGCTGAATTAAAACCATCCTTAACAAGGATACTCGCAATAGAATCAGAAGTTGCCATAGTAATCATAGATAGAGCAAAAATTTTATAGCCAGTAGCAGGAGTGTTTGGAAGCATTTTTTTTCCTATTATCAAATTGAGATGTGTAAATTTACGCTAAAAAGCTATAAAGTCAAGAAAGTTTTTCATAAAAAAGAAATTCTATTTAGCTGCATTGAGGGCTTGTTTTTTTAAAAGCTTTAATATATAATTAATCTGAATGATGAAAAAAAGAAATACGAGAGACATATGAAACTTTACGATCAGCATTTGCATTCTTTTCTATCTAGTGACACTGATGAACCTATTGAGAACTATATAAAAGAAGCTCAAAGGCTTAATCTTGAGTATTTTATTACAACCGAGCACTTAGATCTTAGTTCGCTTTATATTAATGATGATGATATTTTCGACATGGACAAACAAGAAAGACTTTTTGAGAAACTTCAAAGTCAATATCCGCTTCAATTCCTTAGAGGGGCTGAAGTAGGTTATAAGTCTTCTCGTTTGAAAGACATTGAAGAAATCATAAAAGCAAGAGACTTTGACCTTGTTATCATGTCAATACATGAAACAGAACACAATACCTTCACAGACCCCGCCTTGCTTTCTCTTCTCACTCCTGATGAAGCCTATTCTTTCTATCTTGAATATTGTATAGATATGCTTGAAAATTGTTCTTGTTTTGATGTTTTAGGGCATGTGGATTATTTGCTAAGATATATTCCCCCTGTACGCATTGAAAAACATAAAACTGAGCTATTACAGCTCTTTAATTTGCTTATTAAAAAAAATAAGACCCTTGAATTTAATACACATTTCTTGTCAAAGAAAAAAAATCCTACCTATTTAGAGTATGTTTTTTCTTTGTACTATGCTTGCGGTGGTAGAAAGGTTTCTCTAGGAAGCGATGCGCATACAGCATATGCTTTCTATGCTTCTTTTGATTGGGCACTACAAATACTTAAACAAATTGGTTTTACTTCAATTACTACCTATCAAAAAAGAAAAGAAAATTTAATTTCTATAGATTAATTTTTTATAGCATTTTCTTGTTTAGAAAACTTGTTTTTTATAGATTAGTACTTATATTTATTTTAATTATCTTAACAGCTTGACTTATAAAAAGCCCTCATGTATCAATTTCTACATGAAATCGGAGTTAATATGTCAAAAAAATTAATTACATCTTACCAGTTTAAATTGTTTATATTTATTTTTATTTTTCTCAGTGTATCTTTTATTTCAATAGCTTATCTTGGAAAGGCAATCTTGGCTGATGTTTCTGAAAAGGAAAGAGGAAATTATCTTGTTTCTTTTACAAAGGTACTTGAAGCTGAAATTCCTAGTGGCGGTTATCAAGAAATGCTCATAAAGTCAGGTTTAGTTGATGCTGAGCGTGATGTGAAAATAAAAGCTCTTGAGAATATGTTATCGCCAACTGCTGACTATGTAAGCACTTTAGCTCCTGGTCTTGGTGTAGGTTACTACAGCAATGAATTAGATGCCATTCTTACCTATGCGCCTACCTCAGAGTATAAGCATTTCACAGGTGTTTCAATTGAAGATAATCACCCTGGTAGGCAAGTTATGCAAACTAATATTCCTTTAGTAAATAAAGGCGCAATGGTACGCGGTGAAATTCTTAATGCCATGCTCCCAATTGAAAGACAGGGCAAGGTTATTGGTTATATTTGGGCAAACCAATTAGCGCAAAAACTTGATGCAGAATTTGAAGAAACTGTAAGAAAAATATCAATTATGCTAGGACTTTGTTTCCTTGCAATTTCTTTTTTACTTGCTATGCTCGCTGTATTCTATATTAAAGATATAGCAAAATTAGTTAGCGGTCTTGAAAATATACGCAATAATGTTTCCTCACGCATGCCAGCTATTGGTGGCAAGCTTGGTGAAGTTGCGCAAGGTATTAATTCAATGACAGAACAAATTGCACTTGCAAACACCGAAACAGCAAGAGCTATGCTCACTCTTCAAAATATTTTAGATAATATAGATGTTGGCGTTTTCATTTATGATGTGAAGAAAAAAGAAATAGTTTATGCTAATAAGTATACACAATCAAAGCTTTCACTCAGTGGTATACTAGGCGAAACTTTTTCACAAACTTTTTACCATGCCGATAATTTCACTCTTTGTCCTTGCTATGATAAAGACGGAGAACCAAATTTTGATGTGCATAGAAGAGAGTTTTTTATAACAGAAATTCAAAAAAATGTAATGATAACAGAAAGGTTAGTTACATGGCATGACGGTAGAGTATTGCTCATGCTTGTTGTTTCTCAAGTAACATCTTAGAAGTGGATTTATATGCTTAATTTTATGCATTTTCATACTAAGCTTGCTTATATATGCAAAAAGACATTATTCTTTGTGCTCTTTATTGTTTTAACTATTTCATCTAATATAATAAATGCTTATTCATCAGATGATGATTTAAAGAACTTTTCAAACAGAAAGTTTTTAAAACAAGAAAGACTTTACTTAGAAGGTAAAAGCTTTACTGTTGCTTATAATGCAGACCATAAACCTTTTCAATATACAGATGAAGATGGGCAAGCAAAAGGAACCATTATAAGCTTGCTCAATAAACTAGCCCAGCAATACAGTTTTAAGCTAGTTTATAAAGAGTTTGATGAAAAAGATGCTGAAAATTTAAACTATGACATAATCATTTCAACCATTGCTGATGTATTTAAAATTAATAAAAATTATAAAGCAACGCTTCCTTTTCACGAAGAAAGCTTGATGATAATTTTTCCAAAAAGGATGTCTTTACAAGAGTTAAGAGAAAATCAAAACATTATAGGAATTCTTAACTATGCTGTTGACTTTACAAACATTCAAAATGAATTTCCTGAATCCTATATAAAAAGATTTCCTTCAACAGCAGATCTTTTGATTTCTTATGATACAGGCATTGTTGATGCTGCCATGTTTTCACGCACCTTACTTGATGCTTCTATGCTTGGCAAAATGGCATTTGTGCGTGAATACTATAGTAAGCAAAACACCATGATTACTTCTAATATTGAAATTCCTCAAAGGTTTTTTATATCAAATAATCTAGGTGAGCATGTTCTCTCTATTTTTAATGCTATGCTTTCTGACGTTGATTACAGCAGTACTCTTCTTTACGATGCTAAGCCGCACTTAGAAGAAATGCCTTTTGCAGCACCAACCTATATGCGAATAGATTTGATTGTAAGTGTTCTTGTTTTTATTTTGATTCTTTTTATTGCGCTCTATCAATTTAGAAATTACAAGAAAAGAGAAAAACAAAGACAAAATAAAAAGATTAATACAAGCTTTCTTATGTCTTTTGATGAATTTTCTGAAGAGGTTGATAAAAAGCTTAAACAAGTTTCAACAACAAAGTATGAATTAATAGGCATTGATGTTGATCTCTTTAGACTTGTCATTGCTTATTATGGTAATAATGTGGCTCAAGAGCTTATTGACATGATGTCAGAAATGCTCAAGTCAAAATTTGACTTTGATGATGTTTTGATAACTAATTATAGCAAAGACTTTTTCTTGATTTTTAAAAAAAATAACGATAATGGAAAAGCATTTAAAGATTTTGTGCTTGATGAACTCACACCTAAGTTTAAAGAAATAACAGGTCAACACTATACTGTAAGTTTTTCTGTTGGAACTTACATAGTTACTGATAAAACTATTTCTCTATCTGACATGATGACCTATAGTGAGCTTGCAAGAAGACAGGGCAAGAATATACACACAAGCACTTTCTATACCTTTGATGAGGTAATGAATAAGCAATATCAAGACAAGCTCAATATCACTTATAGAATGAACTCAGCCTTAGAAGCTAAGGAATTTATCCTTGAATTTCAGCCAAAAGTGAGCTTAGTAAGCAGAAAAATTATTGGTGCTGAAGCTTTAGTTCGCTGGCAAACAAGCGATACAAAAATTTATCCGAATGAATTTATTCCGATTTTTGAGAAAAATGGCTTTATCCATCAATTAGATCTCTATGTTTTTGAAGAAGCGTGTAAGTTTATTGTTGAAAATAAAAAGCTTTGTTCAAACATAAAAATTGCTGTTAATTTTTCGCCTGTTACTCTAAATAATCCTGAAATTATAAAAGAAATTACATCACTTACAAAAAAACATAATATATCTCCTTCAAAGCTTGAACTTGAAGTTGTTGAAAGTGTTATTGACGATATGCCACTTTCAGAGCTTATACTAAAAATCAACGAATTAAAGAGATACGGTTTTTCAATTGCTCTTGACGATTTTGGCGCAGGCGCTTCTTCTCTCAATAGATTTGGACTTTTACCAATAGATGTTATCAAGTTCGATAAGAAATTTATTGATAATATAGATAATGAAAGAATTGCCTATACTGTTAAAAACTTCATCACAAATTCTAAAGAACTCAATCTCATCACTGTAGCAGAAGGTGTTGAAACAAAAGGTCAATTAAAGTTTATTGAAGAAGCACATTGTGATATTGCTCAAGGTTATCTGTTTTCTAAACCACTTAGTAGAGAGATTTTTCTTGATAAGCTTAAAGAAGATTTGCTTTACCTTATGTAGACATTATTTGTTGTTAAAAACAAAACCTTCGCTATGATAACATAGCGAAGGTTTTTTTAGAGCTTACAGTCTAGTTTATAATGTGAATTAGTACTTATCTTCCAATCAAAAAGTCTCTAAATTCACTCATTTTAGGTGTTGGATTATTGCCTGCAATAGTGGACATAACTAAGGTAAGTAGGGTATGTGCAGTTCTTTTTTCATTATCTAAATTTGTTATTGTTGAGTTGGCTCCTAAGAAAAGGGCAGAAGCAAATTCATGAAGTCTTTGATTGGCGTTAACGCCTGCATTCTCTCTTATAGTTGCCTCATACTCGCCATAAGCCTGTCTAAAAGCACGTTGAAATTCTATTTTAGCATCTGGATTAGCATTAAGCATTGCAGTAAACTTATCTATTGCCATTTCTTGTAAAGGAACTCTATGAGGAGAGGCGCCCTTAAAGAAACCACTTAAATCAGAGATAGCTATTGCGCTTTTGGGACGTGTTGGATCTGCTTCGAACATTCTGTTTTTGATTTCCTCATTGATTTCAGTTCCTACTCGCATGAGATCATCAAAATATGGCATCAGTGTATGTCCTGTTGATTCTCTGACAGCTTTTTCCATAGCAGTGTCGCCTCTCATGAACATTGATGTGTTTGGATTTCCAGTTATATAGGTTTTTAAATCAGCAAGGA
>CAYJHE010000136.1:0-6278 GCA_964369675.1 uncultured Desulfovibrionaceae bacterium
CAACAAGTAAAAAAAATGGAAACAAGTATGCACTCATCAGAAAGATTATTATTCATCGAAGAACACATAAACACATCAGGATTTAGCTCTCTTGATGAACTATCTCTTTTGTGCAATACTTCCACTCAAACAATTCGCCGAGACATTACAAAACTTGACAAAGAAAAGAAAGTTGTGCGTGTGCATGGCGGAGCTTCACCCTTAATTAAGAACGACAGTTTTTTAAACCGAAGGGAGCGAAGCATTCAAGAAAAGCAAATCATTGGCTCTCTTTTGCGAAGCGTGATTCCAAATGCAGCAACTCTTTTTATTGGCGGTGGCACAACTCTTGAAACCTGCGCACATTTCTTGTCTTCACACGAATCACTCTTTGTTATGACAACAAATCTACATGTCGCTATAGCCTTACAAAACAGCCACTTATCTACAATTATCATTCCACACGGTGAAGCGCAAAAGGACACTCATTCCTTACTTGGAACAAGCGTTATTGAATGCATAGAAAAATATCACATGGATTTTTGTGTCAGAAGCTGTGTTGCTATTGATGATGACGGCATTTTTTATGAAAACGACAATGAAGTAAACGCAAACAATCAGCATTTACAAAAAAACGCAAAAAAAACTATCTTAGTTGCAGACAGCAGTAAATTTTCGCGCACTGCAAGAATAAAAAGTTGCAGCATAGAAAATATACACATCTTTATTTCTGATAAAAAACCACCTCTTCCTCTCTACGAAAAACTCCTAAATAACAATGTTCAAGTTATTTATGATGAGAAAATTTAATACTAAAGGATTGTATGTATGTTTAACTCATTAGAACTTCTGTCTTTCAACAAAGAAAAAAACTGGGCTATTCCACACTTTAATGTGCATAATCAAACTATAGCGCAAGGCGTTTTAGAAGCAGCAAAAGAATGCAATACACCTGTGATTATATCTGTGGGTTATCAAAGTTTAAAAAACACAAGTCTTGCTTCTTTATCTGTGATTTTGAAGCAACTTATTGAAGAAAGTGGAGTAAAGGCTTCACTACATTTTGACCACGCGCGCGACCTTGAAATTATAAAAGATTGCATTAATCTAGGCTTTACTTCTGTAATGTTTGATGGTTCTTCCCTTGCTCTTGAAGAAAACATTAAAATTACAAAAGAAGTTGTTCGTTTAGCAAGAGAAAAGAACATCAGTGTTGAAGCAGAAGTTGGCATTGTGCCAACGCCAGCACTTGGCAAGAACGAAATGACCTACACAGACCCAAGTCAGGCGCATGAATTTTACGAAGCAACAAAGGTAGATTTTCTTGCTGTTTCACTTGGTTCTGTGCATGGCGGAACAGAGGCGAGCCACTCAATTGACACAGAATTACTCAAATCAGTACAACTTGACGTTCCTCTTGTTTTGCATGGCGCAAGCGGTGTTTTACGCGATTCAATAGAAGAGGGAATTTCTCATGGATTAAGAAAAATCAATATCAACACTGCACTGAAGGTTGTCGCTTCACAAGCCCTTGTACGCGCATATAAAAAAGATGAGCACACAGACTATCTTGCAGCTGAATATGCAGCTTGCCTTGCCATTAAGGAAAAAGCTCAGGAATATATTTACTTGTTCAACGCTCAAAATAGGGCTTAAATCTTTATAGTTCCACATTAATTATGCAAATTTTCGCCCCAGCTTGTTAAGGAGTTTTTATGACACTCAGCTTTTTATGGATAACTGTTTTTGTTGTTATTTTAGGTGTTCCTGTTGTTTTTGGACTTGTTACAGGGCCAATCTTGGCTTTCTTTCTTGATTCAAAAACAGCATTCCTTAGTTCCGCTGTCCAAAGAGTTTATTCAGGTGTTGATCAATTCCCCTTACTTGCCATTCCATTTTTTGTGCTTGCAGGCGATATTATGAATAGGGGAAATATCACAGTTAAGTTAGTTGCATTCGCAAATATGCTTGTAGGGCGATTTCGTGGCGGTCTTGCACATGTGAATATACTTTCCTCTATATTTTTTGCTGGCTTGTCAGGTTCTGCTGTTGCAGACATTTCAGCCCTTGGTTCTATGCTCATACCTGCCATGGAAAAAGACGGCTATAAAAGAGACTTTGCAGCCGCAGTCACAGCTGCTTCTTCTATTATAGGCCCTGTTATTCCGCCATCTATTATTATGATTGTTTATGCCTATATCATGGGGGTTTCTGTTGGTGGACTTTTTGCCGCTGGCTTTATTCCAGGCTTACTTCTTGGCGCATCTATGATGACCTTAGTTGCTCTTATGGCAAAAAAGCATAACTTGCCAAAAAGAGAGTTTGAGCTTTCGCGCAGTGAAAAAGTGAAAATCACTAAAGAAAGTTTCTTTCCTCTTCTCACACCTGTAATTATTTTAGGCGGCATTTTGAGTGGCGCTGTAACGCCTACAGAAGCGGCAGTATTAGCTGTTATGTATGCTCTTCTTCTTTCACTATGCCAAAGACAAATAGGCATTAAAGACCTCCCTGCTATATTCTTAAAAAGCGGCATTTCCTCAGCTGCCATATTACTTGTTATTGGCTCTGCCGCAATGTTTGGCTGGGTGCTCACCATTTCGCAAGTACCACAACAATTGGGCGTGCTCATCTTGAGTATTACTGATAGTCCCTATGTTTTCTTAATATGTGTAAACATTCTTCTCTTCTTTGCAGGCATGTTTTTAGATGCAGGCCCTGCAATCCTCATACTTGGACCTATACTTGGCCCTACAGTATTGAAATTTGGCATTGACCCTATACATTTTGCCTGTGTTATGTGCTTAAATCTGAGCATTGGGCTTGCAACACCGCCCTTTGGCATGGCTTTATTTGCAACAAGCACAATAGGCAAAGTTTCTATAGGACAATTGACTAAGGCAATGTTTCCTTTCTGGATTGTACAAATAGTAGTCATACTACTTATAACCTACATTCCTGCAATTTCGCTCACCTTACCTAATTTATTAGGTATATAAACAATATTAAGGAGTATTTTATGGCAATTTCAAAACTTTCAACACTCTTTCTTGGCGCTTTTGCAAGTATCTTGCTTGCAATGCCTGTCCACGCGCAAACATGGACAATGAAAATCAGTCATGCAGGTCCTGTTACTGATAACTCAGACGACCACTATGGTGCTTTGAAGATTCAAGAATATCTTATGAAGCATTCTGGTGGCCGTGTAAAAGTTGAAATCTATCCTGCAAGTCAACTTGGAAGCTATAAAGAAGTAATCGAACAATTACAAGCAGGTTCATTAGAAGTTGCACACACTTCTATTGACGGTGTTGCGCCTTTTGTTCCTGAATTTAGCCTTATCGACCTTCCATACAGCATGCCTGATGACCCAACAGCACGCGTATTTATGCGCGGACCATTTATTGGCATCATCAATGAAGGCATAAGCTCTGTGCTCACAAATGTTGAACTTGTTGCACCTATGGGTGGTAACTGGCGTTCATTCTACACAACAAAGAAAGCACTTAATTCTGCTGCTGACTTAGAAGGCTTAAAAATTCGTACAATCAACTCACCTCTTCAACAAGAATTTGTTCGCGGCCTAAACGCAAACCCAACTGTTGTTGCATGGGGTGAAGTGTATACTGCACTTGGTACAGGTGTTGTAGACGGTTTAAAAATCACCGTTGCAGACATTATTTCAAACAGATTAAACGACCATGTAAACTATGGCATACTTGATACACATACCTATCTCTACGGCTTCTTCTGGGTAAATAAAGAATGGCTTGCTTCTATGCCAAGAGACCTTCAAAGAATAGTTCGCGATGCTATAGTTTATGGAGCAGAAGCACAGTCAGACTTCAACGAAGCTCTTGAAATCTCTGCTAGAGACGACTTTGCTAAAACTGGTGGTAAAATCGTTTTCCCAACAGAAGCACAAAAAGCTGTATTCCTAGAGCAAAAAGCTATTATGGAAAAATGGTATCTTGATAAATACGGTAATAAAGGCAAGGAACTTCTTGATAAGTATAAAAAAGCTGTAGCTCAAGCACAGGCTCAAGCAAAGAAATAAATAGATAAAAAAAGTGGGGGAACGCTGTTTCCCCCACAAAAGGAATTAATATGTTTGCAATAGGTTTTCCAAGACTCTACTTACAAGGCTATGGGATTTTTAATAAGCTTGGTGAAGAAACAAAGCGTTTTGGCTCTGCCCCTCTTCTTGTCGTGGATGAATTTGTCCTCAGTAAGTATAAAGAATTGATAGACAAAAGCTTTAAAGAGGCGGGCTTAAATTATCAATTACTCTTATTTAAAGGCGAATGTTCGCCTTCACAAATTGAGAATATGACAAACAAAGCCAAAGAACTCAAAAGCGATGTTGTCATCGCTATTGGCGGCGGGAAAACCATTGACACAACAAAAGGCGTTGCCCTTGCCCTCTCTTTGCCTATAGTGATTGTGCCTACAATTGCTTCAAATGACGCGCCTACAAGCAGAGTTATCACAACCTATACTGACGAAGGTGAGTTCATAGGCCCAAGATTTCTTAATCTAAATCCTGATTGCATCTTTGTAGATTCAGAAATTATTTCAAAAGCGCCTGAGCATTTCTTTGCTTGCGGTATTGCCGATGCTTTGGCAACCTATTATGAAGCACAACAATGCTTAAAAAAAGGCGTAAACAATTTTTATAATGGCAAACAAACAGTAATTTCACAAGCAATTGCTAAGGTTTGTCATGATACTATTTGGGAATATGCTATTGATGCTTTTAAAAACGTGAAAGAAAAAAAATGCACTGAAAGTGTAGAAAAGGTGATAGAAGCCAACATATTACTTTCAGGCGTGGGTTTTGAGGGCTGCGGAGTTGCAGGAGCACACGCTATAGGCCTTTCTCTTTCCGTACTTGAAGCGCAATTTGGCGAAGCAAAAGGACTTATGCATGGTGAAGCCGTTGCCATTGGCATTATTGCGCAATTTGTACTTGAAAAAAGAAGCGATGAAGAAATAAATAAACTCATAAACTTCTATAAAGAACTTGGACTGCCTTTCCACTTTAGCCAAGTTGATATTCAAGATTTTACAGAAGAAAAAATGAAAATAGTCGCAAAAGCTGCTTGTAAGCCAACAAGCAGAATATGGAATATGGCTATGGAAATAAATGAAGAACTTGTTGTTGAAACACTTAAAAAAGTAGACGCAATAGGTTTAAGCTATCTTTAGCCCAAAATTTTGAAAGTGAGATCGATTATGCATTCATCAAATATAGTGACAACATGTATCACAAAAGTGGCAAAGCTCTATTGCAAAATTGCAGAGTTTATCGTGATCACTTCGCTCTTTTTGCTTGTTTCAGACCTAGGAATAGGTGTGATAATGCGCTATACTATGAAATTCACCTTTGCTTGGTATGAAGATGCGGCAAAAATATTTCTCATTTGGCTAGCTCTTTCTGGAAGCGTTCTTGCAAGCGATAAAAGCGAGCATGTTTCTATAAATGTTTTTCCTAAAAGCACGCCTGAAGTTTTCAAGAAAGTGATAAAAATCATTGTACAAATGATTGTCTTACTCACTGCTTTATTTATGGTCTACTATGGTTATCATTTTGCGCTTCGAGGTCGAATAGGCGTGTTTCCAAGCATGGATATAGTGCCTTTATATGTTTCCTATGCGGCTATACCCTTTGGTTACCTTGGAATTTTCATAGTCACTTTAAAAAATACCCTTCATATAATTCAAGGCACAGATCTACAAGAAAAACCAGCAATAGAAAGTTAGAGCATTTTATAAGACGCAAACATACATCTATTTTGTCATGCAGTCTCACAAAGCACTCATGACAAAATAGATTAAATTATAAATTGATTTTCTTCATTGTAAAGTGTTCTGTAGCCAAAATTTAAGGCTAAAAACACTGTCAAGCAAACAACAGTTGAAATGCATATAGTAATTGAAATTTGATAAAGTATTGCAGACATAGGCGATTCGCCTGATAAAATTTGCCCTGTCATCATTCCGGGTAATGAAACTATTCCCATACCTAGCATAGAATTTATTGTAGGCAGTAGAGCTGTTTCAAGAGCTTGGTTTACCATAGGCAAAAGAATCTTCTTTGGTCTTGCGCCTTGATTAAGTAAGACTTCAATTTGAAGTTTAGAATCCTTGATTTTTGTCATAAATGTTTTCACACCAAGCGCAACACCTGTCATGGCATTTCCTAATAACATGCCGCTTATTGGTATAAGATATTGAGGGTTTACAATACTTTCTCCCACTACAATTTTTATGAAAAATGCAATAATAAGAAATGCTGATGA
>CAYJHE010000137.1:0-6267 GCA_964369675.1 uncultured Desulfovibrionaceae bacterium
AAAAAAAAGAATAAAATGCTTTAGCCACTCATTAAGGCTTACACCGCGCATGCTAAGGTTTCCAAAGGAAATTATTTCCTTTGGTCGCCGAAGGCAAAACTTGCGTAAAAAAAGAAGATAGTATATTCTCTTACAAATGAAAATGAATCCTTATTTGCTTTTATGTGACATAAGGAGAGGATATATTTGTGCTAAATACCATTGAAATTCCTGTTTTATTCACGGGCTGGGTTATAATACTTTATACTGTACTAATGCAATTTTCCGTTGGCGCAGCTTTCTTTGCTTCTGTGCTCACTGCTGTTTCAGAAGGGCTTGAAGCGGGTTTAAAGGAAGCTATTGAAGAAAGAGAGGTGAGAAACAAGCTTTGGCGTGCCTCCTTTGTGCTTTTTCTTTTCGGTCTTGCCCTTGCTTTTATACATGGGCAAACTTCTTTTGCCTCTTTATTAGAAGCAATACAGGGAAAAACACTTAATCCATCTCATATAACAGCTGAAAATAGCTTAGGTCTGGTTTTTCTTTTTTTTCTTTTAATACAAGCAGTTAAGCCTATAAAAAGTCTTGGCTATCTCATTTCTTTTCTTGCTTTAATATTTGTTTATGTGCTTGCAAAAACCTATATTGCTTCTATGCCTGTTTCTTTATGGAATACTGTAGGGGCATTGTCTGCTTTTTATGGCACTGTTTTTGTGCTTGGCAGTGCTTTTTCTCTTTGGGTAGGCAGAAATTTAGAAACATCTTACTTCAAAAAATACGCTGCCTTTGCTTTAGTTGTTGGCATTATCTGTTCGATTTCAGCAAAAGCAAGCTTCATTGCTTCCTTTCTCTCTAAAAGTTTTGTTGTAAGCGAATTAGACATGGATACCTATATTATTTTTGCGCAAACTTTACTTGTGATAGTAGGTCTTCTTTGTATGTTGCCAAAAAAATGCGCAAAATCATTTTTTGTGCTTGCTCTTGGTATGATTTGCTTCTTGTGCGCAGAACTTTTAAGTCGAACTCTTTTCTTGAGTATAATTTAATACAAATAATTTTGTTTTTGAAAAAACACATGTGAACAAAGTGAACATGCTTCTTAACCTTTATTTGTAGTTTGCCTTTAATGTTGATGTTTGCCCATTTTTAAAGCGAAACAGTATTTAAGCGTAGCTTAAAACTTTTTCGCAAATAAAAAAATACATAAAATGCTTTAGCCATACATTTTCGCTTAACCGCTCAATGCACGGGTTTCCAAAGGGGTGACCTTCTTTGGTCGCCGAAGGCAAAAAAATAGAAGGAGCTAGCTTATGCAAAGTATTAAAGAATTATATCGTATAGGACTTGGTCCATCTTCAAGCCATACAATGGGCCCAAAGTTTGCGGCAGAAGATTTTTTGCAAAAAACTTTAGATGCAAGCTGGTATAGGGTAAGCCTTTACGAAAGCCTTGCTGCAACTGGCAAAGGGCATTTGACTGACAAAGCTATTTATGATGTCTTGGGTGCTGAAAGAACGCAAATACTCTTTAAGGCAGAAGAAAAACAGCCTGAACATCCTAATGCCATGCTTTTTGAAGCTCTTTGCGAAAAAGACGGAAAAGACATTGTGCTTATGCAAGAAATGTATTTCAGTGTTGGCGGCGGGGAGATAAGGAAAAGAGAACACTTTAATATTCCCTTGCAGCATGTTTATCCTGCAACAACATTAGAGCAAATCATGTTGCAATGCGATTATAATGGTACAACGTATTGGGAATATGTTCTTGAACATGAGGGCGAAGATATTTTTTATTATTTGCTCAAAATATGGTATCAAATGCTTGATACTATAGGCGAAGGATTGAATACGCATGGTGTTTTGCCTGGTTCTATTCGTTTGCGCAGACAAGCGTGGAATTATTTACAAAGAACAAAGACTGCATCAGAAAAGTTTCAACAAACAGGCACACTTGCCTCCTATGCTTTTGCCGTATCAGAACAAAATGCGGCAGGAAAAACAGTGGTCACCGCGCCGACTTGCGGTGCTTGTGGTGTTATTCCTTCTGTTTTGAAATTTCTTCAAGAAAGCTATGCCTTTGATGATAGTGAGATAGTGCGCGCGCTTGCTACAGCGGCGGTTTTTGGAAATATAGCAAAACATAATGCTTCTATTTCTGGCGCGGAAGTGGGTTGTCAGGGTGAAGTGGGCGTTGCTTGTGCTATGGCGGCAGCGGCAGCTTGCCAATTATTTGGTGGCTCGCTAAGACAAATAGAATGCGCAGCAGAAATGGGCTTAGAGCACCACTTAGGGCTTACCTGTGACCCTGTTGATGGACTTGTACAAATTCCATGTATTGAAAGAAATGTTTCTGCTGCTGCAAGGGCAATTTCTTGTGCAGAACTTTCTATTTTGTCAGATGGCTCTCATCTTATTTCTTTTGATGAAGTTGTTGATGTTATGATGCAAACAGGCAAGGACTTGCCTGGCTTGTATAGAGAAACTTCTCTTGGCGGTTTGGCAAAGATTTTTGCACAGAAGAGAGAAGAAGAAAAAAAATAATTCTTATTTTTTTGTATTTTTTATGCGATTTAAATGATTTTACTCTTGTGAGAAATTAGTTTTACAGATATATTTGCAGAAAAAATTTCTTTCAAATTATTTTTTAAGCTTGACAAATTTTTTTTCATACTCTATATAGGAAATAACTTCTGAAAAGAAATTTGCTTGAAATATTTTAACTATTTTAGATATTTCATTAATACCCTGTCGGTATAAAACTTAGTAATCTTGTAGCGATGCTAAGATTGGGTTTATATTACTCTTTTGTTTAGAGATGTGACTCATAAAGCCTATATTATTTTTAGGTTTGTAGTAAATTCTTTCGCTTCATGTTAAATTTATTACAAAGGATATATCCTCATGGCTACGCTTAATCTTGATCGTCCACAAGAAAATGTGAGACAAGTTCTACCAGTTAATACTGAACATACTGAAATTGCTTTTGATTTCCCTATTGATGACGCTTTGTTTGAAAAAGTTGATGATAATTTAGAAATTTCTTTTGAAGATGGCTCTTTTTTAGTTTTAGAAGATTTTTACACAAACTTTTCTTCTGAAAACATGCCAGACTTCTTGATTGAAGGCGCTGAGGTGAGCGGCGAAGATTTTTTTGCTGCCCTAGATTCTAGTCTTATGCCTGCTGCTGGCACTGAAGCAGACATTGTTCAAAACGAAACACGTTCAGGCAATGCAAATGCAGACGAAAGCTTGGCAAATGGCATTGATGCTTTAGGTGATACCCAAGGCGGTTCAGGCTATACAAGAGAAAACTTTGATGGAGAATTTTCTTCTGATAATAGCGGCAATGCTCCTCAACAATTCTCAATTCCTCAAGCTGGTTTAGAGGGGGGTGACCCTTCAAACCCACCAGCTCCTCCTGTTCCACCAGTAACACAAGAACCTGTTGATTATAATATTTCACTCATCTATGATCTTTCAGGTAGTATTGATGCGCAAAAAGCTCAATCAATGCAAGATAGCATAGAAAGCTACTTACAAAATCTTAAAGCTGATATTGATTCTGGCTCAGAAGTTGTGCTTCAAGTAGTACGTTTTGCAACAAGTGCGCAAGAACAAGGCACTTATACATTAACAAGCGAAAACTTTGATGCAACAATTGATAGCATCATGACTGAAATCGAAAATTTCTATAATGGCACAACTAAGATAGATGTTTCAGACGACACAAATTACGAAGCAGCTATAAACATTGTGACAGATTGGCATCAAGATGCAACACAGCCTGACGGCAAAGAGCATGATACAATGCCACTTGAAAATGCGCAAAGTAAGGTAGTCATGTTTACTGATGGTGAACCTATTTTCTCTGTAGCAGAGACTGTAAAAATCCATAATACAAATATAGAAGTTGAAATTCCTACTGGCGCAGTTGTTGGCGATTCTTGGACTGTCATGATAAATGGTGTTGAACACACTGCTACCTTGGTTGAATACAAAGCCAATAGCACAGGCACATATGTAACACATTTACAATTATTTGAAGGCAGTGAAGTAGGCCAAAACCATGTAGGCACAGCCTATGGTGTTCTTGGAAGTGCAGGTCTTGTTTCTGACTATGGTATAGAAACAACAACAAAGGCTACAATGGATGCTATGGACTTATTGAAAGAAGTGCTTGGCGAGGACATGAACTTTACTTCTGTTGGTTTTGTTGATTCAGATGCAACAGAGGGCAGGGAAGCTTTCTTTGAAGATGTGCTTTCACGCTTTGGCGATGCTTATGTTGTGCGTACTGACGAAGCAGATTCACTTTTTAGTGATGGCGATTTCAATAGTGATAAGCTTGTTTCAAATTCTGCTATTGATGAAAACTTCTATGATGATGCAAGAAATGATGTAATTATAGGCGGTTTAACAAAAGAACAAGCCGAGAATTTAGCAAGATTGATGGGCAATGAAGATGATATGGTTACTGATTGGGCTAACCTCAACAATTCTTCTTCATTTACCTATAATTCACCTAATACAAACGATGCCTTGCTTGGCGGTGATGGCAATGACATTATTGCTGCTGAAAGTGGTAATGATATAGTTTTTGGTGATGGTGATGCTTCTTCTTTAGGTATACTTGCAGCTGAGCTTGGCTTAGATGCAAATGATTATAGTTATGATGCTTTATCAACAAGCACAGATATGAATGCTGATATTGATATTGTTCTTACAAAGCTTTTAACTATAGCAAAATCTGCTGACTTTGATGCTTTTGCAACATGGACTGAAAGCAATCTTGAAAGCACTACTGACGGTAATGATGTTTTATATGGTGAATTATTGAATGATGCCTTGCTTGGTCTTGGTGGCAATGATGAACTCTATGGCGGGCAATATTCAGATGTGCTCTTAGGTGGTTCAGGTAATGACACACTTTATGGTGAAAGCGGTTCAGACATTCTGCATGGCGGTTCAGGCGATGATGTGCTTGATGGCGGAACATATTCTGATGTCTTGTATGGCGGTGAGGGTGATGACATCTTGCGCGGCGGTGAAGGTAGTGATACTCTTATTGGCGGCGAAGGTAATGACACTTTCTACTTTGGTAAGGACGATTTTTCTAAGAATGCAAAAGACGTGATAGAAGACTTTGAAAGCGGTGATCTCTTAGACCTTTCTGCTTTCAAAGAGCAAGGCTTTACAATTGTCGCAAGAACTTCTAGCGAAGATTCAAATGATGTTGCTATTGATATTACGCAAACAGCTAGCGATGGTTCAGAAATAACACAGCATATTGTTATAGAAAGCGATGGTTCAGGTCTAAACTCTCAAGACCTTATTGATGCTATAAACAATAGTGAAACTGGTCATATTATGATTTAAGTTTTACAGCTTTATTGTGTATATAAAAATAAGGGCATTTACAAAAAATTTGTAAATGCCTTTTTTATTTTAAGAATTTGAAATATAATCTCTTTCGTAGGGGCGAGCAGTGCTCGCCTTTTATTATATGTTTTTATCTCAGTATTATCCTAAAAAAGCATGCTTGCAAGCGGAACACCAACTACAGCCACAACAAGTACAACAACAAGAGAATATATAACGCCATATACGGCGGCATCTTTTTTAGTAAGCCAAGGATTACCAAAAACCATAGCAGCAAAAGGCGAAGCAGCAGGAGTTGCCAAACCAAAGAGCACTGTGAAGATAAAGGTAGCTAAAAGAGGGCCAGAATTAAATCCATAGGCATTTGCAATGGCTGCAAGCACTGGTGCAAAGATAAGACCTGCAACAACAGAGTTGAAGAAGTTTGTCACAACAATAGCAACAATAACACCTGCAACGCAAAGCATAGCAAAGCCAAGACCATCAAAATAAGAACTTAGGGCATATTCTAAGAAGAGTGAAATATTTGTTGCTGGCGCATTCACTGCATTACCAAATAAGAAGGCTGATGCAATAAGAAGGAAAACTGACCAAGGAAAAGCTTTACTTGTTTGTGTTATATCTGCAAGAGGTTCGCCTTTGAATCTAATAAAGCCAAGAAGGAAAACAGTAAGAACAATACCGCCTAAGAGATTTTGCTGAATAAAGTTTGTAATGGCTGTCCCCTTTGGTAAAAAGGAAGGGGCAAGCATGTAGAAGGCATAGAAAGCAAAGAGCACAATTATACCCTTTTGCTTCCAATTCATTGGCGGAAGAGGATTTTTATTAAGGATATTTACATCAAGATTTGCAAGCGGCCTCACATCAACTCTAAAAACAAACTTCATTAAAAAGAGTATTAAAACAAGAACAA
>CAYJHE010000138.1:0-6209 GCA_964369675.1 uncultured Desulfovibrionaceae bacterium
CAATCTTAAAGGAATATATATAATGACAAAAGAACATCTCTCAAAACGTATCATTCCTTGCCTTGATGTACGAGACGGAAAGTTGACAAAGGGCGTGAAATTTCAAGGTAATATAGATATTGGTGACCCTGTTGAAAGCGCAAAGAAATATTATGAAGAAGGCGCAGATGAAATTGTTTTTTATGACATCACAGCTTCGCATGAAAAGCGTGGTCTTTTTCTTGATGTTGTTTCTAGGGTAGCAGAAAATATCTTTATTCCTTTTAGCGTAGGTGGTGGCATTTCAGAACTTAAGCAAATGCGTGAAGTCTTGCTTGCAGGCGCAGAAAAAATTTCACTTAATTCTGCTGCTGTGAAGAATCCAACGCTCATTTCCGAAGGCGCCTATGCCTTTGGCTCACAAGCAGTTGTTGTGGGAATGGACGTATTGAAGGTAGAAGTCTCAAAGGACATTCCCTCTGGCTATGAAATTGTTATTCACGGCGGACGCACAAAGATGGGTATTGATGCTTTAGAGTGGGCTATACGTTGTGAAAAACTAGGGGCAGGCGAAATCTGCCTTAATTCTATTGATGCAGACGGCATGAAAACAGGCTATGAACTTTATCTCACTAAGATGATTTGTGATGCTGTTAAAATTCCTGTTATTGCTTCAGGTGGCGCAGGTGAACCAAGACATTTAGCCGAAGCTTTAGACGTGGGCGCGAGTGCTGCGCTTATTGCTTCTATTGTACATAATAACGAGTATTCAATGGAAGAAATAAAGAATTATTTGAATGAAAACAATGTGAAAGTGCGAGTGTAAGCTTGACAAAAAAAACACAACAGTGCATTATCTTTGCTATAAAGGCTTTTGTATAAGGGGAAGAGTATGCAATATAGAATGCTTGGAAAAACAGGCTTAGAAGTTAGTCTCTTAGGCTTTGGTTTCATGCGCTTACCTTGCCACTCAAATACAATTGACGGCAAATCCATTAAAGAAGTAGACTTTGAACAAACTGAAATACTCTTCAACAAAGCCCTCGAACTTGGAATAAATTATTTTGACACAGCAAGCATTTATCACGGCGGGCAGTCTGAAAAAATACTTGGCGACCTTATTGCAAAAAAGCAAAACAGAAAAGATCTTATTATAGCAACAAAGATGCCTTGCTCGCGTATAACAGCGACAGAGCATTTTGAAAAATTTTTTGCGCAACAATTAGAAGCTTTACAAACAGATTATATTGACGTGTATCTCATGCACTCATTAAATAAAACTCGCTGGGAATTTATGAAAAAACTCGGCGCATTAGAATTTTTAGAGCAAAAAAAGAAGGAAGGCTCAATAAAGCATATAGGCTTTTCTTTTCATGATGCTTATGATATTTTAGTTGAAATTGTAGAAGAATATCCAGCATTTGAAGTGGCTCAAATACAGCTCAACTATATAGACACTGAAATTCAAGCAGGCATAAAAGGCTATAACTATCTTGTTGAAAAGGGTCTTGGTGTGCTTATAGTCGAACCTCTTAAAGGTGGCACTTTAGCACAGAATATACCTCAAGAAATCAAAGAGATATGGGATAGTGCTGAAATCAAAAGAAGTCCTGCTGAATGGGGTATGCGCTGGATTTTTGATAAAGAGGATGTAGCATGCGCTTTGAGTGGTATGAATACAGTAGAGCAGCTTGAAGAAAATGTGCGTATTGCCGACATACATGTAGTTAATTCGCTCACTGAAAAAGATAGAACCCTTTACAGAAAATCAAGAAAGAAACTTTTAGAACTTGCTCCTATTCACTGTACAGCTTGTAAATATTGCATGCCTTGCGGTCATAGTGTTGACATTCCGAACATTTTTTCACTTTATAACCAGCTTGTGATGTTTAAAAACAAGAATTGGGTAGCAAAGCAATACGCAACAGCGCTTTTAAACAAAGAAGGCGCAACACATTGTAGGGCTTGTAAGAAATGTAGCAGAAAATGCCCTCAAGGCATTGATGTTCCAACGCAATTACATAGAGTGCACGACATTCTCACAGCCTTAATTGAAGAAGAGAAGATTAAGCAGTAGAATATTTTTAACTTCATTCTTTGCCTTTTTGAAAGTTTAGTAAGAATGCATTTTTGCTGAAAATTCTACAAAATTTCTGAATTTAGAAACACACCCTAAAGCTTTATCGCGTATATTCCGATATAAATTTTGTATATTATGAAAAATACTCAAATTAATACAAGAGAGTAAATTATGGCAATAGAAGATGAAAAATTACTTACAGTTGAAGAGTCGCACGAATCGCATTTAATACAGCTTGTCACCTTCTATCTAGGTGAAGAAGAATATGCTGTAGATATTTTAATAGTTAATGAAATCATACGCTTAATGCAAATAACTCCAGTGCCTAACGCGCCAGAATTTTTAGAGGGTGTTGTGAATTTGCGTGGTAAGGTTATACCTGTTATCTCGCTTCGTAAGCGTTTTGAGCTTGAGCCTATTGAACACGATTCTGCAACGCGTATTATTGTTATGGAATTGCAGCAAAAAATCTTGGGCTTTATGGTGGATTCTGTTTCAGAAGTTCTTAGAATGGATGAAAGAATCATTGAAGAAGCGCCACCTATTGTTTCAGGAGGCATCAATGGTGAATACATCACAGGCGTAGCAAGACTTGAAGGCAGACTTCTTATCATACTTGATTTAGAAAAACTGCTTGAATCAAGCCCGATTTAATCGAAATTTTATTGAAAAAAAGGAGCGTAAAGCTCTTTTTTTATTTTAATGACAAAACAATCGTATTTTTGCAAAAGTGCTTGTTCACAAAAGAAAGCTTGCCTTTTCAACTACTTTTCTGTATTATGGGCTTGTCAAAGTAAATTTTTTCAAATTTCTTTTTTTTGTGGGTTCTTTATGAAAAAAAATCTCTTTCTTTTTAGCATTACATTGCTTTTATTGCCGGCTTGTTCGCATATTATGCCGACAATGCAGGATTTAAAAATAAGAGCTGTAGAATTAAAGGTGAATGAATTAGAAGAAGAAGTTAAGGAACTTCAAGAAGAACTTCAATACGCTAATCAGAGAGTTTTGCGCTCGCAAGCACAGCAAGGCACAAGTGAACAAGCAGAGTCAAGCCAAGTTGTTTTTCCAAAGCAATATACTGGGCAGAATACACAGCAAGTTAATACACAAAGAAATGCGCCTTCTTCACAGCCAAAGCAAAGCGCGGCTAAAGAAGCTCTTGCCTCCTTACAAGGTCAAGAAGAAAAATTTCCTCTTCCGCCTGCAAATTCAGGCCAGCAAGTAGCAACGCATATCCCCCCTAAAAAAGTAGAAAGAGTGACTGTTCCTCCTAAAAAGGTTGAAAGGGTTGCTATAGAAAAAAAATCAGCTGTTGACAAGGTGGTCACAAAGGCAGGCCCTGAAGCTGCATACAAAGTCGCGCTCAACCTTTATAGGTCAGGCAAGTATGACGATGCAAAAGAGGCTTTCAGGCTCTTTTTGAAAAACTTCCCATCTTCTTCCTATGTTGTGAACGCCCTCTACTGGCTTGGTGAATGTGATTACGCAAAGCACGATTACACAAATGCTATTTTTGCCTTTAAAGACGTGCTTGCACGCTTTCCACAATCCTCTAAAACAGCTGACGCACTCTTGAAAACTGCGCTTGCTTATGAAAAACTTGGTGATGCTTCAAATTCAGCGCTACATGTAAGCGTGCTTTTTGAAGATTGGCCTAGCAGTGAAGCAAGCCAAACTGCAAGAAAGTTAAACCTCAAACCTTTATAAGATTATGAAACAAATTATAGGTATACAATACAGTAAGCACGGGCAAATTATTCCTTGTCTTTACGATTTGCCGCAAATTGATGGAAAGTTTATTCCGCTCAATTATAACAGTCTCATTGTTGCGCAAACAGAAGAAGGCAAGCAATTTGGCAGAGTTGCATGGCAAAGACCCTATTGCAATGAAATCATTCCCCCTTCTGCGCCAAAAATTTCACTTCCAACAGAAGAAGACGTTATTATTGCAGAAGAAAATGAAAAATTGATGGAAGAAGCAAAGAAATTTTGTGTCAAGTGTTCACGCGAGCGTGAGCTTGATATGAAAGTTGTTGATGTTGCAGTTTTGTTTGATAGGTCAAAATTTATCTTTTACTTTACTGCACCAACACGCATAGACTTTAGAGAGCTTGTCAAAGACTTAGTTAAAGAATACAGAACACGCATAGAACTCCGTCAAATAGGTGTGCGCCATGAAACACAAATGGTTGGCTCACTTGGCAATTGCGGTATGATTTGTTGCTGTAGACGTTATTTGACAAATTTTGCTCCTGTGACAATAAAGATGGCTAAAGAGCAGAATCTCTTTCTAAATCCGACTAAGATTTCAGGTATTTGTGGTAGATTGCTTTGTTGTCTTTCCTTTGAACAAGAAGCCTATGAAGTTTTTCATAAGTCTTGCCCAAAACTTGGCAAGCGTTACTTGACTGATAATGGCTATATGCGCGTTTTAAGAGCAAATATGTTCAGAAATTCTATTGCTCTTTTGCCTGAAAATGGGCCTGAAATAGAACTGACCCTTGAAGAGTGGGCGGACATAAATCCTCGCAGACCAGACGCACCGCCTCCAAGCGAGAATAAGCAAGTCAAGCAAAACACTTATAAGGCAGAGCCCTTTATCAATTGTGAAGTCGACCCTGAAATGATTGAAAACGACCCTGACCTTCATATCTTCGACCCTGAATTTGAAGAAAAAGACGAAGAAAACCAAGAATAAAAACGCGTTTTAAAAATGCGAGCTTTTGTGCAAACAAAAGAAATATAAAGAATTAAAGAATTAAGGTATCAGAATAATGAATAATTTTGCCCTCACTACTCCCATTTACTATGTCAACGCAAAACCGCATCTCGGACATGCTTACACCACTTTTTTAGCCGACAGCCTCAGCCTCTACTACAGCATGCAAGGCACAAAGTCTTTCTTTCTTACAGGAACAGATGAACACGGCGATAAAATTGTAAAGGCAGCAGAACAAGCTGGGCAAAAGCCGCAAGAATTTACAGATGCTATTTCCGCACTTTTTTCGCAATTGTGGAAAGATTTAGATATAAATTACGATAGCTTTGTGCGTACTTCTTCTTTAGAGCATAAAAAAGTTGTGCAAGACCTTTTGCAAAAGGTCTATGAAAAGGGCGACATCTATTTTGCTGAATACGGCGGTCACTATTGCTTTGGTTGTGAGCGTTTCTACACAGAAAAAGAATTAGAAGACGGACTTTGCCCACAGCATCAATCAAAACCAGAATATATTGCAGAAAAGAACTATTTCTTCAAGATGTCTAAATACGCAGATTGGCTCAAACAGTATATCAACGACAATCCAGACTTCATTCGTCCTGAACGCTATAAGAACGAAACCCTTGCTCTGCTTGAAAGCGGCTCGCTAGAAGACCTTTGTATTTCACGTCCAAAGTCACGCCTAGAATGGGGCATTGAGCTTCCATTTGACAAGGATTATGTGTGCTATGTGTGGTTTGATGCTCTTGTTTCTTACCTTTCAGGCATGGGCTATCAAGTTGATACAAACGCGCCAAGCATGAAAGATTTTTCTGCACGTTGGGAAAATGTTGAGCATTTAATAGCAAAAGACATTTTAAAGCCGCACGCGATTTTTTGGACTACTATGCTCAAATCCGCTGAAATTCCTTTATTCAAGCATTTGAATGTGCACGGTTATTGGCTTGTGAAGGACACAAAGATGTCAAAATCACTCGGAAATGTTGTTGACCCTCTTTTTGTTGCAAATCAAATGGGAATAGACCAATTCCGCTTCTTTTTAATGCGTGAAATGAACTTTGGTTCAGACGCTTCTTTCACAGACGAAGCCTTTATCACAAGAGTAAATGCAGATTTAGCAAATGATTTAGGTAATTTATTCTCACGCGTGCTTTCAATGACAAAGCAGTATTTTGAAAGCAAGATACCAGCACAAAATGCTTTGACAGAAGACGATAAAATATTAAATGAACTCACTGTCAATGCCTGCAAGAATTTCACACAGCTTTATAAAGAAGTACGCTTTTCACAGGCTATAGATGCTTTGTGGGAAAGCGTGAGAGCAATGAATAAGTATGTTGACACGCAAGCTCCTTGGGCTTTGTTCAAGCAGAACGACACAGCCCGCTTGCAAACAGTTATTCGCGTATTGCTTGAAAATATGTATAAGGT
>CAYJHE010000139.1:0-6158 GCA_964369675.1 uncultured Desulfovibrionaceae bacterium
TTTCCGCCAACTTCAATCCAGTTTTTGATCTTACCTGTATAAATGTCTTGCATTTGTTTCATTGTAAGAGTTTTCACCTTGTTAGATGGGTGAACAACAGGAACTAAAGCATCTAAGCCAACAGCTAAAGATTTTGGCTCAATGCCTTTAGCTTTTGCTTTATCAACTTCTGAAGACTTAATCGGTCTTGATGACATAGCAACATCTGTAAGGTTATCTATAAGAGCTTTTACACCATTACCAGAACCGCCACCAGCTATTGAAATATTTACTGAAGGATTTTCTTCCATAAATGCTTCACTTACTTTTTGCACAATAGGCAAAACTGTGGTTGAACCATTTATAACAATGTCGCCTGCCATAGCTGAGCTAGCAAATACTACTGTTGCCAATACTGCTGAAAAGAATGATTTAAACATACTGTCTCCAAAATTTATTCTAAAATGATACAGACAAAAGCTGAGTAAATAAGAATTACACAAGTTCTTGCCTCGTTGAAAACAAAGTATTGGCTCTATGTTACAATCATGTTACAATTTTGCTTAAATTGTGTTACATCTCATAAAATAAGATAAAATGCTTATTTTATTGATTATTTTTTTAATGCCGTAAATTTTTAATTACAAGCTTGGGAAGCTAAATAAAATGCTTGCCCTAGCGAAATCGAAGCATCAGAAGGCGAATAATTTTTGTGTATCATCACATCTAAGTCATAGTCTTGTAATGCAAGCACAGTTTCAGTGAGTAATGTTCTGTTTAAAAACACCCCTCCGCTTAATCCTACTTTCTTTATGCCTGTATTCTTGCACAATTCAAATGCCCATAAAGCTAAGGAATGTGCGAGAGTTAAATGCGCATATCTTGCTATGTCAGCATAGTCTACATTCTCACACTTCATCTGATAACACTTTTCAAAAAGTTTTATCGAAGGAAAAACAAGCATTTCTTCTTCTTTTATAGGCTCTAAGACATCAAAATTTGTATAATTTTGATTTTGCATTTTCTCTAAAAGTATAGGCACTTGCCCTTCGTAAGTGATTTCAAAATTATTTTCTTTTGTACAGTCAAGTAAAACACCTATAGCATCAAGCAAACGACCACAAGAAGTGCTCGTTATGCCCATGTTTTTTGCGCAAAGTTCCTTCACTGCATTTTCTTCAAAATCTTCCTTGTCTTTGAAGAAATGCTCAGTAATATGGATTGCGTGCATAAAAACCTGCGCCATATAGTAGGGCGAATGCACAGCCTTGTCGTTTGCTACTTGCTTTACTTTCTCAAAATGCCCACAGCGATTTGCAAGTGCTCTTTGCACTTCTACAGAAAAAAGTTCGCCACCCCAAAAGGTATTGTCTTCACCATAACCTGTGCCGTCTAAAACTATTGCAATAAAGGGATTATTCTCATTATTATCAGCTGCAAGTGCAAAGGCGTGCGCTTTGTGGTGTTGGAGGGTGAGCAAAGGGATATTGTGTTTATGCGCATACTCTTGCGCTAATAAAGAGCTATAAGCATTAGGATGCGCATCACAAATAACTTTATCTGGCTTTACTGCCAAAATCTTTATTAAATGCTCTATGCTTTCATGTAAAAATTCCTGATTTTTTGCACTTTCTAAATCACCAATATGCTGTCCAACAAAGGCATACACAGAATTTTTAGAAAACTTTGTCACAGTGGCAGTGTTTTTTAAATCTGCGCCAAAAGCTAAAAGAGAAAGATTGTTTTGCTCATGTTGTGCTCGTGTGCTTTCTTCTAAAGGCAATTCAACATATGTTGGCACATAACCACGCGAACGGCGAACAGAGATAAAACCATCATTAACTATAGAAGAAGATTTTTCACGCAATTTTTTTGGATAGGCAAAGAGCACACTATCGTCAACTCTTACTAAGATGTCTCTGTTATGAAAAAGAAAATCATCAGCTATATCTTTTAATTTTTCTCTCGCTTCACGGTTAGACAAACAAATAGGTTCGCTTTTTGCATTTGCAGAAGTCATGACAAGAGCTTTAAATTTTTCTTCGCCAAAGTGTTCAGCATGAAAGAAAAGTTCATGTAAAGGAGAAACAGGAAGCATGATGCCAATAGTATTTGTATCAGGTGAAAGTAGGTGTGAAATACTTTCCTTTGCCTTGCAGATGACAATAGGGCGAGATTGTAAGGTGAGCAATCTTGCTTCTTCTTCGTCTATATAGGCGACTTCATGCGCTTTTTCAATTGTGCCAAGCATAATGGCAAGGGCTTTATGTGGTCTTTGTTTTCTTTGCCTAAGCGTGCGTATGCTCACTTCATTAAAAGCGTCACAAGCAAGGTGAAAGCCACCTAGACCTTTAATAGCAATAATTTTGCCTTGATGAAGTTTTTGTATTGTTGCTTTTAGTGCGTCAAAATTTTTATTATTTTCAGTATCCCACACTTGAACACCGCAAGCATGACAAGCAGTTGGCTGCGCATGGAAACGTCTGTCTAGGGGATTAGTGTATTCTTCAGTGCACTTTTCACAAAGAGCAAAGCAGTGCATAGAAGTAGTTTTTCTATCGTAAGGCATAGAATGCGTGATAGAAAATCTCGGACCGCAATGCGTGCAATTTATAAATGGATACAGATAACGAGTGTCATTTTTATCTAACATTTCATTCTTGCACGCATCGCAGTGGGCAAAGTCAGGGCTAATGAGTGTTTGATGTGTGGAGCTTTCTTCACTTTGTATAATGCAAAAGTCATACTCCTCACCCTTAATTATCGGTAGGCATTCTATATCGACACTTTCTAAGGAAAGTATATGAGCAAGCGGAGGCAAATCTGTAAACAGACTTTGTCTGAACTTATCAATACTGACCTCAGACCCCTGCAGCTCGATTAAAACGCCCTCTTTCGTATTTCCAACAAAACCCGATAAGAGAAGTGACCTTGCTAATGTATATACAAAAGGACGAAAACCTACGCCCTGAACTTGCCCTGAAATTATAAATTTTACACGTTTGTCTACATGTTTATTCATGAATAAACCTTTAATAATTATACTTTTTCATAACATAAGGGCAAAGAAAAAGCAAGTACTTTTTACAAATATTTTGTAAAAATTTTTCAAGGCTAATTTTCTTGCCTTTTTATACAATATATGTTAACTAGCAAGACATATTCTTTCTATAAAGAAAGTCATACAAGTCAACAAAGAAATTTGAAAAAAAATTTGGGAGAATAAGATGCGTGAACGCGTTGTTATAACCGGTATGTCTACCCTAAATCCATTAGGCAAAGACCTTGAAAGTTCATTCAAAGCATTAATTGAAGGCAAGTCTGGAATCGCTCCAATCACTCTTTTTGATGCAAGCCAATTTGATTCTAAAATTGCAGGCGAAGTTAAGGATTTCAACCCTGAAGACTACATGCCTATTAAGCAAGCAAAGCGTATGGACAGATTTGTTCAGCTTGCTGTTGCAGCTTCTGTTGGTCTTTTACCGCATGCAAAGCTTGAAATCACAGAAGAAAATGCCGAAGACATTGGCGTTATCTTGGGTGTAGGGCTTGGTGGCCTTGGAACTATTGAAGTTTTCCACTCAAAACTTCTCAATTCAGGTCCGTCAAAGGTTTCACCTTTCTATATCCCTATGCTTATTTCAAACATGGCTCCTGGCCAAATTGCAATATTCACAGGCGCAAAGAACACAAATCTTGTCATGACTTCAGCTTGTGCTTCTGGCACACATGCAATTGGTTATGCTGCTGCTGAAATCATGCTTGGAAGAGCAAAAGCAATTATCACAGGCGGTGTTGAATCAACAGTCACAGAAATGGGTGTTTCAGGCTTTACAGCTTTAAAAGCACTTTCAACTCAAAATAACGACAATCCAACAAAGGCTTCACGCCCATTTGACGGCGCAAGAGATGGCTTTGTTATGGGTGAAGGCGCAGGTCTTCTCTTAGTTGAAAGCCTCACATCAGCAAAAGAACGCGGCGCAACTATTTATGCAGAAGTTGTTGGTTTTGGCGCATCTTGTGATGCTTACCACATGACAGCACCACACGAATCAGGTTCAGGCATGATGCAGGCTATGAGTAATGCTATTAAAGATGCTGGCTTAAAGCCAACTGACATCACTTGCATGAATGCGCACGGAACTTCAACTCCATTGAATGATAAAACTGAAACAAAAGCTATCAAAGCCCTTTTTGGTGATCACGCTAAAAATATTGCTATTTCAGCAAATAAATCACAAATAGGTCACTTACTTGGCGCAGCAGGCGCTGTTGAAGGCATTTTCTCAGCTATGACTCTTTACACAGGCATGGTTCCTGGTACTATTAACCAAGAAAATCCTGATCCAGATTGCGACTTGAACTATATGCCAAATGGCTCACAAAAGCTTGACCCTGAATATGTTCTCTCCACTTCCTATGGTTTTGGTGGGACTAATGCTGCTTTAGTCTTCAAAAAGTGGACTAACGAATAAAAGGAAAAAAAATGCACGAACTCATTCTTCAAGACAAAGCCATTGCAGACGCTATCTTTTTAGAAAGCAACAGACAGATGTCAAATTTAGAACTTATCGCTTCTGAAAACTTTGTTTCTCCTGCTGTACGCGAAGCCCAAGGTTCTGTTTTAACACATAAATATGCTGAAGGCTATCCTTCTAAGCGTTACTATGGCGGCTGTGAATTTGTTGATATAGCTGAAGATATTGCAAAAAACAGAGCATGCGAATTATTTGATTGCGACTATATCAATGTGCAACCACATGCAGGTTCACAAGCGAATATGGCGGCGTATTTTGCCTATCTTAAACCTGGTGATACTGTACTTGGTATGGATTTATCACACGGCGGACATCTCACACACGGCTCACCTGTGAACTTTTCAGGCAAGTTATTCAACATTGTTTCTTATGGTGTAGACAAAGAAACAGGCACAATAGACTATGATAATGTTCTTGCACTTGCAAAAGAACATAAACCAGCTATGCTTGTTGCAGGTGCTTCTGCTTATTCAAGAACACTAGATTTTGCAAAGTTCAGAGCAATAGCAGATGAAGTTGGCGCAAAACTTCTTGTTGATATGGCACATATAGCAGGTTTAGTTGCAGCTGGTCTTCATCCATCTCCACTTCCTTATGCGCACATTGTCACCACAACCACACATAAAACCTTGCGTGGACCTCGTGGCGGTATGATTTTAGCAAAAACAAGCAATAATGAAATTGATATAACTAAGGTATTGAATAGCCAAATATTCCCTGGTATTCAGGGCGGCCCGCTCATGCATGTTATTGCAGCAAAAGCCGTTGCCTTTGGCGAGGCATTGAAACCTTGCTTTAAAGTCTATCAACAGCAAGTTATCGACAATGCACAAACATTAGCAAAGGCCATGGTAACAGCTGGCTATAGCTTAGTTTCAGGCGGAACTGACAACCACTTAATGCTTGTTGACCTTAGAAATAAAGAGATTTCAGGTAAAGATGCAGAACACGCACTTGACTTAGCAGGTATCACAGTGAACAAAAATACAGTTCCATTTGAAACTCGTTCACCATTTGTGACATCAGGTATCAGATTAGGAACAGCTGCACTCACAACTCGTGGTATGAATTGTGCTGACATGGAAAAAGTGGCAGAATTTATTGTTACTTCTTTAAATAATGCTTCTAATGAAACGAAATTAGCTGAGATAAGAAAAGAAGTTACAAAATTTGCTTTGACTTTCCCTTTATATAACAATTAATTTTTGTTTTATATTACTTATAAAGGCTGATTTGCAAACGCATTTCAGCCTTTTTTATTTTATTTTTTTTATTTAGCTCTTGGCTTCGTGCTTTGTTAGTTCATTGACAAGCAAGTTTATTCTTCGTTTTTTATTTGTTGCGCTCCCCGCGCGGGGGCAAAAGACAAGGACAATGTATTCAAATAGGGAAGAGACTGTTCCAGTCTTTTAACTTTTAGATTTCGTCTGCCGTAGATGTAACTTAAATTTAAAGTAGAAGATTTATGCTAAAAAGTATTTAAAATTTATGCTTTTATCTGACTTGATTATGTATTGTATTTAAGGTAATTTTTAACCATATTAAATTGTGCTTTAATTTGATTTTTAGAATATATTTTTTTCACCATTACTTTTTAAGGAGGGGGAGAGCTCGAGAGGGGGAAACTCATTTTTCTTAGAA
>CAYJHE010000140.1:0-5957 GCA_964369675.1 uncultured Desulfovibrionaceae bacterium
GAGATTCTTCACGCAATTCAAACTTTAATTTTTCAAGGTCAAGTTCTTCAAGAAGCGAACGAATGGCTTCAGCGCCCATGCCCACTGTGAGGGCATCTTCGTTATACTTTTCAATGATAGAAAGGTAGTGGTCTTCTGAAATAACTTGAAGTTTTTGTAATGTGGTTGAACCTGGGTCTAAAACAATGAAAGAATCGAAATAGAGAACTTTTTCTAAGTCTGCCATTGTCATGTCAAGAAGTGTGCCTATTTTAGAAGGCAAGGTTTTTAGAAACCAGATATGCGCAACTGGTGCTGCAAGTTCGATGTGACCCATACGTTCACGGCGAACCTTTGAAGCGATAACTTCAACTCCACACTTTTCACAAACGATTCCACGGTGTTTCATTCTTTTGTACTTACCGCAGTTACATTCATAATCTTTCACAGGCCCGAAAATCTTAGCACAGAAAAGGCCTTCTTTTTCAGGTTTGAAAGTTCTATAGTTAATTGTTTCAGGCTTTTTTACTTCACCAAAAGACCATTCGCGAATATTTTCAGGTGAAGCGATAGTGATTTGTAAAGATTTTAAGCTTTTTACATTTGCAGCATTTGCTTGAGCACTTTGTCTTACATTGAATAATTCATCAAGACTCATATTTATAGCTCCTGAGGATAGAGGGGAAAAAAAGGATTAAGGAAAATTTTGTTATCCTTTACCTTTTTAAGTAAAAGACTGTATCTACTGAAAAGAATTCTTTATGAAAGCAACAACTACTCTATTGAAGTGCTGCCTTCATAAAGGAATAAAAATTATTCTTGGTTCTTTTCTAAATCTTCCATAAAGATAAGAGGTTTATTTTTCTTTTTTTGCTCTTCTTGATGCATATTAACATTCAAACCAAGAGACATAAGCTCTTTCACAAGAACATTGAAAGACTCAGGTAAGCCTGCTTCAAGGAAGTTATCACCCTTCACAATCTTTTCATACATCTTCACACGGCCTGAAACGTCATCAGACTTGACTGTGAGGAATTCTTGAAGAAGGTAAGAAGCACCATAGGCTTCAAGTGCCCATACTTCCATTTCACCAAGACGTTGACCACCAAATTGCGCCTTACCACCAAGAGGTTGTTGTGTAACCAAGCTGTAAGGTCCAGTTGAACGAGCGTGAATTTTTTCGTCAACTAAGTGGTGAAGTTTGAGGTAATACATAACACCTGTTGTAACTCTGTTTTTGAAAGGTTCGCCAGTTCTACCGTCATAGAGCTGTGTTTTACCGTCAGAATCTACACCTGCTTTTTCAAGCCATGGCCAGATGTCTGCTTCGGTTGCGCCGTCAAAGACAGGAGTCTTTGTGATGATACCTGAACGAAGCTTCAATACTGCTTGTCTGAATGTTTCATCGTCCATTGAGTCAACAAGTTCGTTGATATTAACTGACGGATTATCAGTTGCAAAGATTTCTTTGATTTCCTTGCGCAAATGGTCTAAGGCTGTTCCGCCATCTAGCATTTCAGCTAATTGACGACCTAATTCCTTTGCTGCCCAGCCAAGATGAACTTCCATAATTTGGCCTATGTTCATACGAGATGGAACACCAAGAGGGTTTAGCACAATGTCAACTGGTCTGCCGTCAGCAAAGAATGGCATGTCTTCTTCTGGTAAGATACAAGAGACAACACCCTTGTTACCGTGACGACCAGCCATTTTATCACCAACTGAAAGTTTACGCTTAACAGCAATATATACTTTTGCCATCTTGATAACACCAGGAGGCAAGTCATCGCCTTCTGTTGCTTTTTCACGCTTGGCATCATAAAGATTCTTGATAATAGCAATTTGCCCATCGTATTCAGCAATCATTTCGTCAATCTTAGTGTTGACTTCTCTGTCTGCAAAAACTTTTTCAAGCTTTTTGAGCGGAATTTCAGCATAAATTTCAGGTGAAATGAGTGAATTTGCTTCAACTAAGACTTCGCCCTTTCTGTTGCCTAAGATAGCTTCAGCTGTAGGGAGATTTTGAATCATTGGATAGATTTTTTCTTTTACTGTGTTTGATAAAATGCGAACATGACTTTGTTCTTTTTTATCAATTACAGAAATTTCATAATCTTCAATATCTCTTGTTCTTTCGTCTTTTTCACCTGAACGGCGGTTGAAGACTTTCACGTCAACAACAATACCCTCAATTCCCGGAGGCACTTTGAGAGAAGTGTTTTTCACATCTCTAGCCTTATCACCAAAGATAGCGCGAAGAAGTTTTTCTTCAGGTGTGAGCTGTGTTTCACCCTTTGGAGTGATTTTACCAACTAAGATATCGTCAGGCTTTACAGCTGCACCTATGCGGATAATACCAGCATTATCGAGGTTTTTGAGCATGTCTTCGCCCACGTTTGGAATATCGCGAGTGATTTCTTCAGGCCCTAGCTTTGTATCACGAGCAACAACTTCAAATTCTTCAATGTGAATAGAAGTATAGATATCTTCTTTCACCATTCTTTCAGAAATAAGAATACTATCTTCAAAGTTATATCCACACCAAGGCATGAAAGCAACTGTGAGGTTTTTGCCAAGCGCTAATTCACCTTGCTTGATGTCAGGACCGTCAGCAAGTAAAGTTCCCTTCACTACTTTTTGCCCCTTCACACAAGAAGGAACTTGACCAAAGCAAGAGTTTTGGTTTGATTTGTGGTATTTTAAAAGGTCGTAAGCGCGAACGCCGCCAAACTTTTCTAAGTGTACGTCTTCGTATACAACAATAATGCGTTCAGCATCAACATATTCAACAACACCTGTTCCCTCTGAAAGCAAACATGCGCCTGAATCGCGTGCTACGTCTAATTCCATACCTGTTCCAACAAGCGGACGTTCAGATTGCAATAATGGCACAGCCTGACGTTGCATGTTTGAACCCATAAGCGCACGGTTCGCATCATCATGCTCTAAGAAAGGAATAAGAGCAGCTGAGATAGAAACCATTTGGCTTGGAGAAACATCTTGGTATTGAATTTCTTCTGGTTGCGCAATCAAAACATCGTCAAGATTACGCGAGAAGACAGTTTTATCAACAAAAGAACCGTCTGCATTTGTCTTTGCAACAGCAGGTGCGATGATTGCGCCGTGTTCTGTGGTTGCATCTATGTGCACAACTTCGTCTGTTACCTTTCCGTCTTTTACAACACGGTAAGGAGTTTCAATGAAACCAAATTCATTCACTTTAGCAAAAGTTGTGAGAGAAACAATAAGACCAATGTTCGGGCCTTCAGGTGTTTCAATAGGACAGATTCTGCCGTAGTGAGAGAAGTGAACGTCACGAACTTCAAAGCCCGCTCTTTCACGAGTAAGACCACCAGGTCCAAGTGCTGAAAGACGGCGTTTGTGTGTTACTTCAGAAAGTGAGTTTGTTTGATCCATAAACTGTGAAAGCTGTGAAGTACCAAAGAACTCTTTAAGTACAGCTGCAACTGGTTTTGGATTGATAAGGTCATGCGGCATAAGCTGCCCGACTTCTTGTATGCTCATTCTTTCTTTAATAGCTCTTTCCATACGCACTAAACCAATGCGGTATTGGTTTTCTATGAGTTCGCCAACTAAACGTACACGTCTGTTACCTAAGTGATCGATATCATCTGCTGGACCGTGTGTGTCCTTTAAGTTGAGAAGAATTTTTAATGCAGTCAAGATATCATTATCGGTAAGGGTGCGCGCTTTATTTTCTTTGTGGCTTAATCCAAGTCTTTGATTAAGCTTATAACGTCCTACTGGTGAGAGGTCGTAATATTCATTGCTACGGAAAAGATTTTCAAAGAAAACAGTGGTCACTTCTGGAGTAGGAGGAGAAGAAGGACGCAAACGGCGATAGATTTCTTCTTGCGCTTTTTCCATTGTAGGAGTTTTGTCCATAACAAGGGTGTCGCGAATTGAAGAAGAAGTGTCAGAACCACGAGTGTGCAAGACTGAAAGAGTTGTGATATTAAGTTCACGCAAAGTATTAACTAAATCTAAGCTCACTTCATCAGCTGCAAGAGCAAGCACTTCGCCTGTTTCAGGATTATAAATATCGTCAGAAAGATAAAGTCCGTTCAAATAATCTCTTGGAACTTCAATTTCTTTGATTTTTGACTCGCCAATCAAACGCCACATACGCTTGTTGATAACATTGCCCTCTGCATCAACAATTTCTTTGTAAGCAGGGTCTTTTTTATACATTTGATTGAAGGTTTCAGCATCTTCCGGAAGTTGCCAAAAGATTGAACCGTCAGCAGAAATTTTGTAAGATTCTGTTGTGTAAAAGAAATTCAAAATGTCTGTACCTGTCATGCCCATTGCTTTCAATAAAATAGTAGCAGGCATTTTACGGCGTCTATCTATGCGAACATAAAGAATGTCTTTGTGGTCAAAATCAAAGTCAAGCCAAGAACCACGCATAGGAATAATGCGTGAAGAATAAAGCACTTTACGCGAAGTATGTGTCTTACCGCTATCGTGCTCGAAAATAATACCAGGTGAACGCTGTAATTGGTTAACAATAACACGCTCTGTGCCGTTAACAATAAAGGTGCCCTTTTCTGTCATGAGCGGAAGAGTGCCAAAATAGATGTCTTGGCCTTTCATTTCTTTTACTGTAGGCTCTTCATCGTCATTTTCTCTTTCATTATAGATCACAAGGTGCACTTTTAAACGAAGGGGAGTTTCGTAAGTGAGTCCCTTTGAAAGACATTCTGCTTGATCGTATTTTGGTTCGCCAATTTCATAGCTCACATATTCTAGTCTTGCAGTCTTGTTAAAGTCTTCAATAGGAAAAACAGAACGAAAGACGTTTTCAAGGCCTTCGTCAGGCAAACGCTCAACTCTGCCTTCTTGCAAAAATTCTTTGTAAGAATCGACTTGAAGATTTAAAAGATGTGGAATGGGTAATGAAACTTGAATTTTACCAAATTGCTTTTTAAATTCAGTCATGCTATACCTCTGCGAAGTTTTACTTCACATTTAAAAAATTCATAGGCACTATATATTCGATTTCTCGTAACAAGCAAAGCCTCTGCGTCCAAAAAAAAGGTGGACTTCTGGTCAGTGCAATGTCAACAAGAAAACACTTAAAACTTAAAGCAACAAAAAAGACCTCTCTAGCACAGAGAGCTCTTTTCAAAAATATATAGCTTTTTTACATAGTTATCATACAATGCATTTGCCTTTTCAAACGCTTGTGTTAATGAGGAATTAAGAAGTATAGTGAAGTGCTTTTTAAAAAGCAAGCTTTTTTTTGCCTTTTTTTAAATTTTTTTAACTACTTATATTAACATTTAATATATATATAAAAAAATCAAGTGTGCCTACTCTTACCTCTCCCTTCTACTCACATTGACAATTATCAATAAAAGCTTAAGATTACATTATATTAAAAACAAAAGGAGAAGTATGAACATTCAAGATTATACTGGTCTAGCATGCCCTGAGCCTGTGATACGCTGTAAGAATTTTATTTCTGAAAAACAGCCTGTTATATTCACAGCCTTAGTCGACAATGAACCAGCTATGGAAAACCTTAAGCGTCTTTTAACAAAGTCAGCCTATGGGCTTGAAATCACACATGAAAGCGACAAGCTCTGGAAAATTCTCGCCAAAAAAGCCAATGTTGACACTGTTATGACTGTGGCAGAAGACGTGAAAAAGAAAAAGAAAGAAGAGTATAAAACACTTCTTCTCATTTCCACGCAATTTCTAGGCAGTGGAGACGATGAGCTTGGTAAAAAACTCATGGAAAACTTTCTTTCTACCCTGCCTGAATTTGGTAAAGAATTATGGAAAGTAATTATGGTAAATGGCGGAGTAAAGCTCGCTACAACACAAGGAAAATCCCTCGATGCGTTAAAAAATTTTGAAGCAAAGGGAATTGAAGTTTTAGTGTGTGGCTCTTGCCTTGAGCACTTTGACTTAACAAAGGAAAGAAAGGTCGGTGAAAGCACAAATATGCT
>CAYJHE010000141.1:0-5839 GCA_964369675.1 uncultured Desulfovibrionaceae bacterium
CTTGCTGCGTTCGCTAAAGCCTTTATTCGCTTCGCTCATGAGCAGCCTTAAGCTGACCGCAGGCTGCGCTGATGTCTGCGCCTTTGCTTTTGCGAAAGACAGCGACAATTCTTTTGTCATTAAGGTATTCTTGGAAAGCACGCAATCTCTCTTGGCTTGGGCTTGTATAGTCTGAATGCGGAGTTTCATTATAAGGAATAAGATTCACCTTTGCTTTAAGGTAAGAACATATACGCACTAATTCCTTTGCGTCTTCAAGGGAATCATTCACATTGCCTATAAGCAAATACTCTAAAGTGATACGCTCTCTTGACTTGAGCTTATAATCCGCAAGGTTGTTGACCAAATCATTTAAATGCCAGCCCTTTGCAGCCTTTGGCATAAGCTTCTCACGCAGAGCTTGATTTGAAGCATGCAGTGAAATAGCCAAATAAGAAAGACCGCTATCACTTAACTCTTCAAGTCCTTTTTTTATACCACAAGTAGACACAGTAATCCTACGCGGCGAAAAAGCAAGCCCAAGCTCGCTATTCAGCGTTTGCAAAGACTTTAACGTATTGTCGAGATTTAAAAGAGGCTCACCCATACCCATATAGACAATATTTCTTATGATAGGGTGTGATGGGTCATTATCGTCAAGGTAGTCACGCGTAAATTGAATTTGACCAAGAATTTCGCCCATAGTCATGTTGCGCGTAAAGCCCATTGTGCCTGTTGAGCAAAAAGTGCAGGCCATTGCGCAGCCAACTTGGCAAGAAATACACTGAGTTATGCGCCTTTTCCCTTCTCTATCGTAGGAGGGAATAAGCACTGTCTCAATATGTTCATTATCAGGCAAGGCAAGCAAGAATTTAATTGTTCCATCTTGCGACTCTTGCTTATCTACAAGAGTTAATTTCAAAATTTCAGCTTTTGTATTGAGAAGCTGACGAAAGTCTTTTGAAAGCGGTGTCATTTCATCAAAAGTTGAAGCATTTCTTTTCCAGAGCCATTCCCATAATTGCTTTGCTCGGAACTTAGGCTGTTCCAATTCTGTAACAACATAGTTTTCTAATTCAGTAAAGGTGAAAGAAAGAATATCTGCTTTATGTGGTTGTTTGATGTGCGACATAGTCTTTTCCTGTGTGTTGTTTGTAAAATATATGCATAACAGAATAAAATTCTTCCCACGAAGTAACTGCAATTATGGCTTTTCGTAAGTGCGAGACATTGTGAAAATAATGTATTATTCTTGGAACAAAAGTACGCATACGCACTAAGGCTTTTTCGGGAAAATGCGTCTTGCAAAGCTCTGAATAAGAAAAAATCATTTCATAGGCATGGTCTAAGGTGCGCTCAGGAAAGTCTTCATTATTCAATAAGGCGAGGTATTCTGCAAAAACCATTGGATTTGAAAGCGCTCCTCGCGCAAACATCACACTATCTACCTTAGTTTGCTTTAGGCAATCGAGGGCATCTTGCGCAGTAAGAAGGTCGCCTGAAGCAATAACAGGCACTGTTGAAAGTTCTTTAAGTTCTGCAAGCGCGTCCCAATTAGCCTTACCCGAAAAAAGCTGGCGTGCGTAACGCGGATGTAAAACAAGATAGAGCGCGCCCATTTCGCAAAGTGCAGGCACAATGTCTTGCCACATTTGATTATGCATTTCATAGCCAAGCCTAAACTTGAAGCCCGTCTTCTTATTACTTTGCTTTATCACAGCTTCTGCGCATTTAAGAAGATTATCTACATCTTTTAGCATGGCAGCACCTGCGCCTGTTTTCACCACTTTTGGCACAGAACAGCCCATATTTATATCAAAATATTCAAAACCTCTTTCTTGAATTTTTTCAATTGCTTGTGAAAGAAACTGGGCTTCTGCTCCAAAGAGTTGAACAATAAGATTTGTGTCTTCAGCAGTAGTTTTTAAAAGAGATTCAGTATTTTTTCCGCCGTAAACAATGCCCTTTGCGCTCACCATTTCTGTGACACAGATTTTTGCGCCATAATCTTTACACAAAAGGCGCATAGCTAAGTCGCTGTAGCCTGCAAGTGGAGCTAGCCAAGGATGTGAGGGAGTGAAGTGTAGCATACTATTTATGAAAAAGTCTTTGAAAGTGAAGTCGTCTAAGAAAGCGCTTAAAACGTGACCTACGCATTTTGTTTCTATTTAGTGAGGTCACAATTTCAATTTGCTCTTCTAAATTGGCTACAGTTTCAGCTAAATGGTTCATTGCATTATAGAAAGCAAAAATCTGCGCAAGCTGGTCCGCTGAAAGATTGAGTAGTTCATGTTCTTTCAAAAGGTCTGCGAGCTTGATTGAGGTTGCTTCAATATACCAGCGAACTTCGGGTAATTGCTGGTCAACAGTGTGCGACGCAATCCAGCGAAGACCTGAGGCAGCTGAACTTGAGAGCGCCATCAATTCTTCTGTCATAGGAAGATTTTCAATGTCTTCTGCTTCACTGTCTAGGGCATCTAATAAAGATGAAAGATAGACACGAATCTGCTCAAGTCCTGTGATTAAAAGATCTAACTCTCTGTATTGCCTAGAAATATTAATAGCTTCGTATTCCTTTACCTGCCTGTGTTCTGGCCTGTTTCTTGAAATTGCTTCGTGCAAGTCATCTATGAGCGAGGGTGGCAGATGGCTATGTTTATTTAAAAAAGCATTTGTGATTTCATCTAAGAAGTCAGCTGCCATGAAGTATTGCTTTTTTAACGACTGAGTGAGCTTTTCTGCGGCTGAAATAGGCCATAAAAAAACAGACACAAGCATTGACACAACTATACCGACAACAATAAGCAAGAGAAATACCCAGGCAAATTCCATTCCTTTTATGTCGCCCTGTTCATTGAGAAAAACAGAAATTGCAACAATGCCCGCAAGTCTATAGCGCGGATTTATCAATAAAAGTGAAGCGCATATAAGTGAAACTAAAAAGAGCCCAAGGGAATTTGCAAGAAAATTTGCAGGTGTGATATAGAAGGCGATGAGCCCAAGAACAGCACCATAAATAGAGCCAAGAATGCGGTCAAGACTTGATTCAACCGAAGCAGCAACACTTATTTGCATGACAATAATTGCAGAAATAGGCGCCCAGAAAGCATATCTTTCAGAAATAAAAAGTGCGACAATATAGGATAAAACTATAGATAAAGCTGTTTTAATTGCATATCTTACATTATCTTTTTTTAAAAGTTCGGGTATGTTTTTTGAAAAAAGATGCGGTATATCGCTTGGGTGCTCAATTCTCTTGACTAAGGTGAAAAGAGATTGAAAGAAAAGAGAAAATCTGTTGTAGCCCATTTTATATCCTCTATAGGAAAATAGCTCTCATTACAAAAGTGAGAAGAGTTTAAATAGCAATGAAAAAGCTATATTGCAAGCAAAGAATTAAGGCATTTAATCGATGTATTTGTATTTATGAAATTATTTTTTTAAATATTTTTTAATGCTCTAGCTCTACGACTAATTTATTTGCTTCTCTGTGAGCTGCTTTTGCATTTTTTAATTCTTTGTCGATTTTTAGAGAACTTTTGCATACGCAAGCATTATAGTATTGGTCTATGCCTTCATAAAAAAGTTTGTCTTGGTTTTCATGCATGTCAAAGGAAAGTAAAAGCTCTTCTCCAAGCATTCTTTCTAAAAAAGATATTTGCTTTTTAGCTATTATTTCACGAACTTTTGCTGCCCTTTCTTGCTTTATCTGTTTTTGAATTTGTTCAGGCATCTTGTCAGCAAGCGTGCCCGGTCTTTGCGAATAAGGAAATACATGTGCATAGGTTAGCGGTATTTGGTGAATAAAGTCAAGAGTTTGAGCAAACTCCTCTTCACTTTCGCTTGGAAAACCCATAAGAAAATCCGCCCCAAGACCAAAGATTTGCCATTTTAAACTAAGCTTTTCTAAACTTTTTTGCACAGATGAGAGGGTGTAGTGTTCTCTGCGCATTTTTTCAAGCACTCTTTGCGAGCCGCTTTGTAAAGAAAGGTGTATGTGCGGCGCGATGAGTTTTGAACGCGTAAGGCTTTCTATTCCTTTATCATTTAATTGCGCTGGCTCTAAAGAACTTAGGCGAAAACGCGCTTTATTTTCCCATTCCTGCGCAAATTTTTCTTGTAAGGCGTTGAGAACATCCCAAAAGTCAAGCATATTATATTCATACTGTCTCAAGTTTATACCAGAAAGCACTATTTCTCTAAAGCCTTTTTTGAGCAATCTTTCCACTTCTTTTAAAATTTCTTCAAGAGCTCTTGAGCGTGAAGGTCCTCTTGTATAGGGAACAATGCAATAAGAACATAGGTGCGAACAACCCTCTTGCACTTTTACTACAGCACGCGATCTTTTAAAATCGTGAATTTCAAAAGGAGGATAGCTTTGCTTTTCATCTTTCAACTGCTTAGTAGAATAATAACCTTGTAAATTTGAAGGTTTAGTTTCAAGTAATAAGTGCCTTGCTTTTTGCGTGACAGAGGCATTGGCATTAATGAAGTCGTCTTTTGCCACTTCAACTGCGCAACCTGTGACAATAATATGCTTATCTGGAAAATTTTTTCGCCATTTATTACAAAGCTGTCTTGCATCTGTCACACCTTCACGCGTGACCGCACACGAAGCAATGCAAAGTATGTCTGCTTCTTGTGGGCTATCGACTTCTTTTGCGTTAAAATGAGTATTCCACATTTCGCGCATGGCTTGGCTTTCGTATTGGCTGACCTTGCAGCCATAATTTTGTATATAGTATTTCATCTATTTTTTCTACTTTTTAGACATGATATTTTTTGCTCAAATGATTGTAAAATAATTGCATGCTCTGCGTCAAATATGTTTTTATACAAAGAGAATGTGATTTATTAGACAGATATAAAAAAATAGTAATTTATTTCACATATATAAGGAAATCGCTATGAAATACCATAACACTTTTTATAAAATGCAGTATTTTTTAAAAAGACATAGACACCCTATTTTAAAGATGTCTGAAAGAAACATAGCCTATTTTCCGCCAACAATCATAAGTGAAAGTCATAAAGCGTATAAACTTCGCATACTCTTACCCTATTATTCCTTAGAGGATTTTTCACTCAGCATCAAGGATAACCACTTACTATTAAAAGGGAGTATTTATAATAAATCTAGGATATTGCATAAAGATTCTGACAACAAAAAGTTATATTCCTCTTTTGTGCGCGTCTATAGTTTTAATTATTGCATAGAAAAAGAAAGTGTGTTTGCGCAATTACATGACGGCTTACTCTTTATTGAACTAAACAAAAGAGATTCGGAAAGAATCGAAGTCACTGCAAACGAACTTGTTGATAATGAATATATTGATAATAATTCACTAAAAATAAAAAAGATAAAAACATGAGAAAGTTATACAAACAATGCATCGCACCTGTTACGGATATCTTAGTGAGAGAGGAAAAGGTTTATCTTTATATAGAACTTCCTTGTGTTCATAAAGACGACATTGAAATGCAAATCGAAGATAATGTATTTTCGCTCAGAGCTGAAATGAAAATTCATATGGAAGCTGACGAAAGAATTACAGTGATGGAATATTCTATAGATATCTTTGTTCTCGATTTAGAGCTAAGTGAAAACATAGACACTAACAATATAGAAACAAAATTCGAAAGAGGTGTTTTAACAATAATTTTCAATATGATAAACAACATGCACACAAGAAAATAATAAAAATTTAAATTTTGAAAAAAAAGTGCTTGACATTTTTTTTTAAAATGCTAATTTACTTTTCACGAAGCGAAAACGGTGTGGGTAGCCACTAAAGTTTTTGCTTAACGGAGCGGTAGTTAAGTTGGTTATAACGCCGGCCTGTCACGCCGGAGGGCGAGG
>CAYJHE010000142.1:0-1511 GCA_964369675.1 uncultured Desulfovibrionaceae bacterium
CAAAGGGGGCGTGCCCCTTTGGTCGCCGAAGGCAAAAGAAAAATAAGGCAAGAAAAATCATAAATTAAAAACTTTGCTTTTTTCCTATCTTTGATTATGCTTAGAACATAATTTCATGCAAAAATCTAGGAATGCATAATGAGCTTTGATGTTTTCTTTATCACATATACTTCATTGAAAATTTGCTTTTTCTCTGTTTTGTTTTCTTCCTTACTAGGCATGCCCTTAGGGCTTTGGCTTTGCGGAAAGGGCAGGACAAGGTTTGTGGTAGGAACAATCTGCAATGCCTTACAGGCTTTACCTACTGTATTGGTGGGATTAACTGTTTATGTTTTTCTTTCGCGCAAGGGTGTTTTTGGCGCGCTTGGTCTTATGTATACAATTGAGGCCATTATCATAGGTCAATGCCTTCTTGTGATTCCTCTTATTGCCATACTCACGCAAGCAGCTATACAAAATTTAGACAAAAGATATGTGCGCACAGCACTCACACTTGGCGCATCGAAATGGGCTTTGTATAAGATGCTCTTTTTTGAAGCGCGCTTTGCAATTGTTGCGGGACTTGTTTCTGCTTTTGGGCGTGTTATAGCCGAAGTGGGGGTGAGCATGATGCTTGGCGGCAATATAGCAGGTTTCACGCGGACAATGACAACAACTATGGCGCTTGAATACGACAAAGGGGCATTTGAACTTGCCATGGCTCTTGGCTTTATCTTACTTGGCATAAGCCTTTTTATTAATATCTTGCTTAAAGCTTTACAGGGCAAAGCTCAAGAAGTGGATTATTTGTAATACGATTTAATGTAGATGGCTTCTTATAAGGCGAAATAAAGTTTATTTAATTAAAGTTTGCGTGTAGGGACTATACATGTTTAAAATAAAGAATCTCACAAAAAAAGTACGTTTAAAAGGGGAAGTGAAAACACTTCTTTCTATAGACGAGCTTTTTTTAGAAGAGGGGAAAATACACACATTACGCGGACAAAACGGAGCAGGCAAGACAACATTCTTGCACATACTTGCTCTTGTGTCTAAGCCTACAAGCGCAAGTATACACTTTTTTGATGAAGAAATTGATTACAGTTCAGAAAGCCAACTTTATCATTTGAGAAAGCAAATAGTTCTTATTGAGCAACTTCCTATAATGTTTACAGGTACTGTTGAAGATAATATTTGTTATGGCATGAATATGCGCAAGATAGGCAAGAAAGAACAAGAGAAAAAAATGGACGAAGTGATGGAATTATTAAAGATTTCACACTTGAAAGGCTATAAGGCAAATACACTTTCTGGCGGTGAAACTCAAAGAGTGGCTATAGCTAGAGCCCTAGTGCTTGAACCAAGATGCCTTATTTGCGATGAGCCGACTGCAAGCGTTGACAAAGAAAGTAGAATATTAATAGAAGCGGTGATTAAAAACCTTCCCCCGCGCATTTCAGTTGTGATGGCAACACATAATGAAAGACAAAACGCCCTCCTTTCAGACAATACTATACTATTAAATGAAGGTA
>CAYJHE010000142.1:1611-5820 GCA_964369675.1 uncultured Desulfovibrionaceae bacterium
CAGAAATATTGCGGTTGTGGACTGCCGTATAAATAGGCGAAAAGTGAACGAGAAGCTATTCTCGTGAACAAAGGCTTTAGCGAGCGCAGTGAAAAGCACGCTTTTCACAAGCGAGGTTTCGTCCACAGCGTGGCGAAACGAATAGTTTAAGGTCAGAAATATTGCGGTTGTGGACTGCCGTATAAATAGTGACAAATAAGTATAAAAAGGTGTAAATTATGAAAATGGCAATAATAAGAGGTTTGATTTTAGGTGGTTCTATAGGTATCTTTGCCTATCTTTTTGGCTTTTCTGATGTCATGTCAAGAACTGCGCTCACAGGAAGTATAGCAGGCGCACTTGCAGGTTATTCCACTTTTAAGCTACAAGAAAGAAAGAGGAACAAAGAATCACACAAGGACGACAACGCTTTTAACGGCTAAAGAGTGTGCTAAAATGAAAAAAATGAGCGAAGACAGTATATTAGAAATAGTTCACCGCTACTTTCCAAACACATCTAGGCATGTGCTTCTAGGGCGTGGTGATGATTGTGCTGTTTTGAGTTTAGAAGACATGCAGGGCAAAAACCTTGTTGTTACTACAGATATTTTCACTGAAAATGTACACTTTCGCTCAAATTATTTTTCTCCAGAAGCCGTTGGCTATAAGTCTATGGCAGTTAATATTTCAGATATTTATGCAATGGGTGGGCAAGTTGAGAGTGCGCAAATGGCTTTATCCTTACCTGCCTATGTTGATATGCCTTACCTTGACGCGCTTTTTTCTTCGCTTGCAAAACTTTCACAGGAGCATAATTTCACTCTTAGTGGCGGTGACCTTGCAAAGGCAGACATGCTCAGTATTTCAATAACCTTAATTGGTTCTGTTCATAAAGAGGTCAAGCTTTACAGAAATCAAGCAAAAGAGAATGACATTATTTTCTTAGTGGGTGAAATAGGACTTTCAAGGCTTGCGCTTCACATTTTAGAGGGGCAGACAGTGCAAAAGGGGCAAGATATTAATGATTATCCTTGCGCACTAAGGCAACATCTTTTTCCTCAAATGTACAAAGAGGCTTCTGCCCAAATTGCGAGCTTTGCAAAAAAACACAAGGAAGAAAGATTCTCTTTAATGGATGTTTCCGATGGTTTAGCGCAAGATTTGCCCAGATTGATTTCTGACTATGCTTATGACTTGGCAATGGGGGAAGAAGACCTACACAAAGAAGTGCAAGATTTTTGTAAAAAAGAAGGCTATACTAAAGAAGAGACTTTTAAATTTGCCATAAAGGGCGGTGAGGACTATGCTCTTGTAGGCACTTGCCCTCAAAAACTATGGCAAGACTTTATGATAGCATGCCCAAGCGCAAGAGAAATAGGAAAAGTGACGAATAATAAGCAGGCTTTATTGAATGGTGGAATATTAAACATACATGGGTTTGACCATTTCAACTAGGCTATGTTTCTAAATTCATTCTTTTGCGCTTTTACTAGCGAAAAGTGTCTTTTTTACTCCAGTCATGTATTATTTTTATACACTCCATTCCGTAAAAACTCCATTTTCGTTGTAAAATTCACAAAATCTTTGGATTTAGAAACACACCCTAAAAGAGTGAAAGATGTTAAAAAATAAAAATATATTTAAGATTTCATGGTTTGGCCTTAGCTTTGGTCTTATCTTGATGGCTGTGATTGGCTTTTTTACATGGTCAACGCTTAAAAGAACTGAAACTTCTGTCACTATGCTCTTAGTTGAGCGCGGTGCAGCTATATTGAATATAGCAGAAAAAATTATCTATTCACGCAGAAGTGCAAGAGAAGCCTTTCAATTACAGATATTGTCAGAAGACATTGTGCAGACGCAAGGTGTAGATTTCTTTCTTATCACAGACGGAAAAGGGAAGATTATCATACACAGCAATCCGCAGATGATTGGCAAAAAGATTAGAATTGATAATCATCATAATACTGAGAGGAGCTTGGCAGAACTAGAGGTTTCAAATGTGCCAAAGTGGAAATTGCTTCATATCGACAATAACTTGGTTTTTGCAGTCTATAAAGAGCTGAATGCGCCTTTGCCAAAAGAGTTTGGCAATAGTCGCTTTAGTGGTTCAAATGGTAATGCTGGAAGTCGCTTTCCTAAGAAGCATGATCTTCAAGAAGACCATAGTAAGGATCAAGTTCTCTATGGTTTTGTTGGGCAAAATGCAAGTCTCTATATTAAAGGTATGGGCGATTCGCGCTTTGTTGTGATTTCTGTTTCTTTAGGAATATTTATTGTTGCTGCTGTTTTATTGCTTGTCTTACAGTTTACTTCACGAAACAAAGAATTGCAAAAAAGGCAAGAAGAAGCAGAAAGAATAGCCCTTGAAATGGTGGAAAAGGTTAAAATACTTGAAAAAGATTTAAGACAAAAAGAAAAACTTGCTGCAATAGGCGATTTAACAGCTGGTGTTGCACATGAAATAAGAAATCCTCTTTCCTCTATAAAAGGTTATGCCACATATTTTAAACAGATTTTTGCTCAAAGCTCTCCAAATTCCTCTGAAGAAAAAGCCGCAAAAATCATGATTGAAGAAGTAGACAGATTAAATAGGGCTATTGATGAGCTTATAGGCGTGAGCAGAGCAGGAAATATTAAATTACAAGAGGTCAATATTACAGAACTTTGTAAGAAAATTTGCTTCCTTCTTGAGCCTGAAGCAGAGCAAAAAGCAGTAGAGCTTCACTGTATTTCTTCACTTGAGAATGATTTCAACATGAAGCTTGACCCAGACAGATTAAGGCAAGCTCTTCTAAATATTGCATTAAATGCAATGGAAGCCTTTGGCGAGAAGAAAGATGATGAAGAAATAAGAAAGGTTTCTGTGTTCTTAGAAGAAGTGCAAGGCAAGGATAAAAAAGAAATATGTATTTCTGTCACAGACACTGCCTGCGGAATTTCTGACGAAATAATCTCAAGAATTTTCGACCCTTATTTCACAACAAAGTCAAAGGGTACAGGTCTTGGTCTTGTTGTGGCAAAGAATATTGTTGAAGCGCATAAGGGCAGGCTAGAAGTAAGTTCAAACGAAATAGGAACAAAGTTTAAAATTTTTCTGCCTGTATAAAGTCTTTCATCTTATGTCTTTCATTTTGCCTTCGGCGACCAAAGGACTACTGCCCTTTGGAAAATCGAATAGTGCGAGATAGTTTGAAAGGCTCTGGCTAAAGCAGTTTTTTATTTTTTTACTTGCGAAAAAGTTTTAAGCTTCGCTTAAATACTGTTTCGCTTTAAAAATTGTGAAATTCCCTATATTCAAAGAAATCTACGCACAAGAATTAAGAGGCATCTTCACTTCGTTCACATTTTTTTAAGAAAGTAAACTGGAATTGACATGTTCTCGTGTAAAGTCTTTTTAATAATTTAAAATTTAATGTCTGCATGAAAGCAAGGCTAGAAGGTTAATTTCATTTTAATCACAAATCACTATAAAGCTTTTGACCCTCTGACCGTTAAAAATAGTAAGTCTAGAAAATATCAAAAGAATAAAAATATATAGGTGATGCTGTGGAAACAATAATAAAATCAATATGTTCGGATAGAGAGAGAAAAATGGAAAAAGCAATTTCCATACAGTCAAAAGCAATTTCTCTTCTTTGGGGTTTAGAGCAGTCTTTTCTCATTAATGAGCGAAGAAATATGTTAATAAATAATGAATACAATAAAGACTTACAAAAGCAAAAACTCATTAATAGTTCTATGGATTCAATTGAGTCTGAAAATCATCTTTCCTTGCACTCAAACCACCAAGAAATAGACAATTATCTTGAAATAACAGACTTTGTCAGAAGTAAAGCTTTAAAACAAGAAAAGGTGCAATCTATTTCTCAAAGTAATTCACAAGTGAGTCTCACTATGATGGCGGCCTCTCTTTTACAGTAAAGCATAAAAAAACAATAAAATGATTATAAAAAAGTATATTTTCTTAAGAAGAAATATACTTTTTTTTAAATATATAATAAATACAGTTATTTATTTTTTTTCACATGTGTAAATTAAACTTGTGTTTAATTTAATGTTGTGATAAATAGAACTATTCTTCTCGTGAAGGCTTTGATATAGTTAAAATATTTTAAATAACTCATGTTTTAGTTTTTACTATAGCGAGGGAATGTAATTTTGGTTCGGAGGAAATTTTTTTATGGTAACCCAAGAAATGGAAAATCAAACAAACGACAGCATCGATTT
>CAYJHE010000143.1:0-5788 GCA_964369675.1 uncultured Desulfovibrionaceae bacterium
AAAAAAAAAGAAAAATGAAACTACACTTCCTTTGCCATAGCAAGACGTTCGGCAAGTTTTGTGTATCTTTTATGTATGGTATTATTTGCTATAGCCATCTTCATAGCCTTTGGTGTGCCAACGATGATAACGAGTTTTTTTCCGCGTGTGACGGCAGTATATATGAGATTTCTTTGTAACATTATATAATGCTCGTTCAATAAAGGCACGATGACACATGGATATTCACCACCTTGTGACTTGTGAATAGAAATGGCATAGGCAAGGGTAAGCTCGTCAAATTCTTCAATTAGATAAGGGATATACCTATCGTCAAAACGCACTAAGAGTGACTTTTCTTCTAAATCAATTTCGCTGATAATGCCTATATCGCCATTGTATATGTCTTTATCGTAATTATTTTTTATTTGCATTACTTTATCGTTAATTCTGAAAATCCTGTCACCTCTTTGTAGGTAAATACTTTCTTGATTGAGACTTTCTTGTAATTGCTTATTGAGGTTGTGCACCCCGCAAGTGCCTTTAATCATGGGAGAGAGAACTTGAATGTCTAAAACTGGGTCTAGTGCATACTTTTTTGGCAGTCTCTTAGAGGCCAGTTCTATGATAATATCACAAGCTTTTTGACTGTCGGCTTCACTTACAAAGTAGAAATCGCTTTCTTGCTGCTTATCTACCATTAAATAGGGAACTATGCCTTGGTTTATTCTGTGGGCATTCTTGATAATATCACTTTTTTCCGCTTGCCTGAATATTTGCGTTAATTCAACAACAGGAATTTTTTCTGAAAAAATACAATCTCTTAGAACATTTCCTGCACCAACTGAAGGAAGCTGATTTATGTCGCCTACAAAGATAACAGTACATGTTTGCGGAACTGCTTTGATAAGACTATACATAAGATAAATATCAATCATAGAAGCTTCGTCAATGATAAGCAAAGAGCACTGTAAAGCATTGTTTTCATTGCGCGCAAAACCGTTTTCATTGGGATTATATTCAAGTAATCTGTGCAAGGTTTTTGATTCTAGTCCAGAAGTTTCGCTCATTCTTTTGGCAGCCCTGCCGGTTGGAGCTGCAAGCATGATTTTTGCTTTGGCTTTTTGGAAGACTTTAATAATGGCATTGATAATGGTTGTTTTACCTGTGCCTGGCCCGCCAGTGAGAATCATCATCTTGGACTTTGCTGCTGTGTAAACTGCTTCTTCTTGACTTGAAGCTAGTTTAACAGGAAAAGACTTGATAGTTTCAGCCACATCTTTATCAACATCTTTAAAGAAAACCTGCTTTGGTGTTGCGAGTAATCTACCTAAATAAAAAGAAATTTGTGTTTCAAAGTGGTGATAGTCAGAAAGGTAGATAGCTGTGTGCTCATCAAAATATTCGCTCACAATATGCTCGCCTTTTTCTAAATACTTGATAGCCTCTGTCACAATGGCTTCATCTATAGCAAGCTGTTTTACTGTAAGTTTTATTAGTTCATCTTTTGGCAAGTAAACATGCCCATTATCGGCTTCTTTTGTTAATATATAGAAGGCGGCAGCTTGGGCGCGAAGAGGCGAGTCGTATTCAAAACCTAGGCTCATAGCAAATTGATCGGCAGTTAAAAAGCCAACTCCTCTTACTTCCATTGCCATACGGTAGGGATTTTCTTTTATAACTTCAATAGCATCTGCACCGTATTGCTTATATAAACGAACAGATAAAGCAGGGCCTATGCCATGCGGACTAAGAAAAACCATGAGCTCTCTTATACCTTGTTGTTCAGCCCATGAATTTTTTACACTATCGACAACCCTCTTTGTTATTCCATAAACTTCAAGTATTTTATCAGGTTCATTATCGAGTATATTAAATGTTTCAAGTCCAAAGTGATCGACAATTTTTTCTGCTCTTTTCTTGCCTATTCCTTTAATCACGCCTGAAGCTAAAAACATTTTAATTCCGTCAAGACTTTCAGGGAGCTGTTCTTCGTATTGTGTGAAGGAAAATTGCTTGCCAAACTTTGGATGCCTTGTCCATTGACCTGTAAAAGCATAAAAACCGCCCATTCTAGGATTTGGTATAGTGCCAACAACAGTAGGGGCATCTTCTTCCTTGCTATTTGCTTGCAACTTAAGAATAGCATAGCCATTTTCAGCACTCGAAAATATAATTCTATCGATTGTGCCCTTAATTGTTTCTATTTCTTCTTTGTCTATGTCTATCAAAGATGCTTGTTTGCTTTTCATGTGTACCCTTAATTAAAGAAAATTTATGTAAGGCTATAATTTACTTTACAGTATCTCTTATTTTTACTATACTTTTATAAAGTTCACAACACTTCAATATGTTTTGTTGTAAACCGTTTATATACTTGAATAATAGAGGGTTTTATGTTTGAATTTCCTAGAATGAAAAGGCTTCCGCCTTATGCTTTTGCCGTAGTTACAGAGTTAAAAAAGAAATTACGTCATGAAAACTATGATGTTATTGATTTAGCAATGGGCAATCCAGACCTTGCTACGCCTGAACATATTGTTGACAAGCTCAAAGAAGCATCGTCAAAAGCTGTAAATCACAGATATTCTGCATCTAAAGGGATTCCAAACCTGCGTAAAGCTATATGTGACTGGTATAAAAGACATTATGATGTTGATTTAGACCCTGATAGTGAAGCTATTGCAACTATAGGCTCTAAAGAAGGTTTAGCGCACTTATGCCTTGCTATGCTTGAACCGGGTGATGTTGTGCTTGCGCCAGACCCATCATACCCTATACATGTGTACGCACCAATATTGTGTGGTGCAGATGTGAGACGTGTACCTATTGGCGAAGGGCGTGATTTTTTTGATGATTTACAAACTTCTGTCAAACAAACATGGCCTCCTCCAAAATTATTAATAATAAATTTCCCTCATAATCCAACAACGCAAGTCACTGACGTGGCATTTTTTGAAAAGATTGTTGACTTTGCTAAAGAACATAAGATGTGGGTTATACACGATTTAGCTTATGCAGATCTCGTGTATGATGGTTATAAAGCACCTTCTTTCTTGCAAGCAAGGGGCGCAAAAGATGTTGGTATTGAATTTTATTCAATGACTAAGGGCTATTCTATGGCTGGCTGGAGAATGGGTTTTGGCGTTGGAAATAAAGAATTAGTGCACGCGCTCACTCGTATAAAATCCTATCTTGATTACGGTATCTTTCAACCTATTCAAATTGCGGCAACTGTCGGTTTGAATGGGCCTTATGAACCAGTTGAAGAAGCTTGTGCTGTGTATAAAAGCAGACGTGATGCTTTATGTGACGGATTAAACCGTATTGGCTGGGAGATAACACCGCCAAAGGCAACTATGTTTTGCTGGGCAAAAATTCCTGAACATATGCAACATATGGGTTCAATGGAATTTTCTAAATTACTCTTGCAAGAAGGGCTTGTTGCTGCGCAGCCTGGCATAGGTTTTGGTAATTATGGCGATCAATATGTGCGCTTTGCTTTGATTGAAAATGAATTGAGAATAAAGCAGGCTATTAAAAATATAAAAAAGGTAATAAACCGCTAAATTGAAAATTCCTTTCAAGTATGAAAGGAATTTTACTATAAGGCTCTATTATGAAAGAACTTGACGCAGAACTTGTCATTGGTATTGCAGGTGTTGGTGTTGTTGGTGGTGGTCTTCTTGAACTTCTTGAAAAAAATAAAGAAACCATTGCACGCAGAACAGGAAGAAAGATAAGGGTGAAAAGTCTGTGTGTACGCGACACAGCAAAAACACGACCTTATTTGCCAAAAGATGTGAAGCTCACAACAAATGTACTTGATATAACCGAAGATAAAGAAATAGATATTTTCATTGAGCTTATGGGCGGTATAGAAGAGCCAAAAAAAGCTATTTTTTCTGCTCTTTCAAATAATAAATCTGTTGTCACAGCAAATAAAGCTCTTTTAGCAGAAGAAGGGGCCAAACTCTTTGAACTTGCTGCAAAAAGTTCTTTACACCTCAAGTTTGAAGCTGCGGTTGCTGGCGGTATACCCATTGTTGAAACGCTTAAAGAAAGCCTTAATTCCAATGAAATTGTTTCACTCATGGGCATTTTGAATGGCACATCAAATTATATTCTTTCACAAATGACAACAGAAAACCTAGACTTTGCAACTGCTTTAAAGCAAGCGCAAGAATTAGGCTTTGCTGAAGCAGAACCAAGCTTAGATATAGATGGCTTTGACGCTGCACATAAACTCAATCTTCTTATACGTTTAGCATGGGGTGTAGAATATCCTTACAAAGATATGCTTATTTCTGGCATACGTTCAGTTGACAGCATGGATATAAAGTTTTCAAGAGAATTTGGCTATAGAATCAAACATATAGGTCAAGCTACTCTCAATACCCAAGCAGGCTCTAAGATAGAAGCAGGTTTATTCCCCGCCTTAGTGCATGAAAGGCTCTTGCTTGCTAAGGTAGGCGGAGCGTACAATGCTGTGCGCGTTGAAGGTAATGCTGTAGGTTCACTTTTTATGCACGGACTTGGTGCAGGTGCATTGCCAACTGCTTCTGCTGTGCTTGCAGACATTCTTTCCATAACAAAGGGAAATGAAGCAAATAACTTTGGCTATATTGATCAAGTGCTTGAAAAAGCAGATATTATTCCTTCTGAAGAAAGCATCTATCCTTATTATCTACGCTTCATGGTTCATGATAGAGCTGGTGTTTTGCGTGATATAGCAGGTGCTTTTGCCGAAGAAAATGTGAGCATAGCTCAGGCCATACAGAAGGCAAAAACAGATAAGGGCGTTCCACTTATCTTTATCACACATAAAGCGCCTTACAAAGCCATTTTGAAGTCTTTACCAAAGCTTGAATCTTTATTGATTGAAAAACCTGTTTGCTATAGAATCTTTAGCTAGCATAAGGATTAAAATGACTTTTGCAAAAAAATCCTTAGGGCAGCATTTTCTACACGATAAGAATATATGTCAAAAAATCGTTGATTTACTTGAGCTTCAAGCAAGTGATGCAATTTTAGAAATAGGTCCTGGTACTGGGGCTTTGACAAATATCTTGAAGCAAATGACTTTTTCATCATTTCTTATTTTAGAAAAGGACGATAGATTTGCGCTTTTGCACGCTGAAGATGCGCCTGACAATGTTAAAGTTATACATACAGATGCCTTAAAATTTGATTGGGATTCTTTAAAGCAAGAGATAAAGATAATTTCAAATCTTCCTTATAATGTGGCTTCACCCCTTATGTGGGATATTGTTTCACAAACACCTCATTTAGAACGTGCTGTTTTTATGATTCAAAATGAAGTGGCGGACAGATGTGTAGCTAAGGTTAATACAAAGCATTACGGTGTCTTATCAATTTGGTTGCAAGCCTACTGCAAGATTGAAAAAAACTTTGTTGTCAGTCCGCGTGCTTTTAATCCGCCTCCAAAAGTGGATTCTGCTGTCATTACTTTAATTCCTTTAGATAAGGAAAAACATCCTAAAAATCCCAAGATTTTTGCTGAATTAATTAAGCTTTTATTTCAACAAAGAAGAAAGCAAATAGGCGGAGTTTTAAAGAAAAGTAGGTTTTGTGCATGCGCAAGCGCAATGCTTGAAGCACATGGAGTAGATTCAGCGCAAAGGGCTGAAACTATAGATGTGGCTACATTTATTTCTATGTCTGATTTTATTTCTAATTTTTAGTTTTTTGTTTTAGCTTTTTTTTAGAATAGCTTAATGTATGGCATTGGTTAGCTTGTCATACTTGTCGCATAGCTTGGCTTAGCAATGCTTGTCGCATAGCTTGG
>CAYJHE010000144.1:0-5713 GCA_964369675.1 uncultured Desulfovibrionaceae bacterium
GCTGAAAGCTCTTCAGCAGCAGAAGCAACACGATCTGCAATTCCTATGGCCTGCATTGACATAGTTTTAATCGCTTCACCTTGTTCATGAACTTGTGTTATATCATTGAGAAATTCAATATAACCTACAGCATTATTATCGCTGTCGTGAAGAGGGCTAGCAAAGACGTCAAAGTGCATATTGTTTCCATTAATAACACAAGGCGCAACGGCATGTATAACTTGATTCTTACTTATTGCATTACAGCCTAAACAATGTTCATTACCGCAAGCAGGCGAATTGAAAAAGCCTCCGCAACTTTGCCCTGTGACATTGTCTGTACCTAGTGTTTGCAGTGCAGTTTTATTCATATACATAATTTTATTTTCTTGTGTAGCTGTAAAGATATTTGTTGGCATTGTATCTAATAATTCTTGATATGAGCTAACAAGGCTGTTTACAGAAACAACAAGCATATTAAAACCACCGCTAAACTTAGCTTCGTCAGCTTTTGCATCTAGTGTACCAGTAGAAACACTGACAGAAGTTTGAGAAATTTCCTCAACAATAGAATTTAACGTAGTAAGTATTGTACGCATTGCATTTATAAGCTGTCCAATTTCATCTTTTTTACTAGACTTTATAGTCGCTGATAAATTACCTTGACTCAACTCTTTTGCAAAAACAGTTGCCTCTTCTACAGGTTTAATGACAGCTTGCTGCATGAAGAAGAATGAAATAAGAGCAATAATAATAGTAACAACCATACAAGCCATTGCAATATACTCAGCTTGTGTAAAACTATCTGTAACTTCTTGTGATTCTGCATCTATTCTATCATTTAATTGAGAAAAGAAAGTATTGATAGGGGCCATAATCTTCTCTACTTCATTTCTATAGCCTTGCCCAAACACTAATTCTCTTGCCATTTGTTGGTTGGGTGCACCAAAGACTGAGTAGTTTCCATTACTGTCTTTAAATCGTCCGTGCATAGCATTCATCGCTTCAACTTCAATAGCTATTAATGTATTTGAAAGTTTGTTTGATTCTTCAAGCAGAGCAAACTCTTCATTTGTGAGACCATATTGCTTCAATAAATCAAGCAAGGCAACACTTTTACCAGGCGCAACACTTGCATCTTGCGGGCGTGGCAACTTGCCTGCTCTTATGTCAACAATAGTGTTGTAAGCTCTTTCAAAACTTTCATCATTATTTGCTACATACAAGCGCACATTGTCGGTGAGCAATTCTGAAGAACCCCTAAGCTCTCGTGATAATTCAATTAAAGTATCATTATTTTCATTTACTTTTTGAATTTCAGTAAAGGCATTACTTGCTGAAAAGAGAAAATATAATGATACCACTATCATAAGTATAACTAAAAAGTTTGAAATAAAAAAACTAGTCCTGAGTTTCATAATTTTTCCTCTTATTAAATTTGATGCAAGATGGTTTAAAAAAACTAAAACTGCCCTTTAACAAAGAACTATTACTACTCTATTGTAACTATAGCATAACATAAGAAGCATTTCAAGTACATTTTATAATAGTATAAGTTTACAATAAGAAATTATTGCTCAGTTTTTACCCATATCTTGTAATCTTATCGGAAAAAAAATAATAATATTTAGCCCTGATTTACTTTTTTTAATGAAATATATGAAAAATTATTTACAAATAAATCAAAAAAGAAAAAAAACAGCAAAGAGTATTTCAGGTTTATAAAAATCAATATAAAACTATTATTACAATATGTTACAAACAAACAAGAACGATTCTCACTTTTATCTTGCAAAGATAAATATTTTTGTCTATACTCTCTTTTCAGCACCTAAAAATAGTTTTTTCTTCTTCCTATGCTCTGTAAAAACAAGTTTTAGGCATAAAACTCATAATGTGTAAATGAAGTATACCTATTTAGGTTTAAAATACAATGAAGCAAGTTACAGAAGATTTCTTTCAAAGAATGATAGAAAAATTAAGCATACTAAATGAAGAAGTGTCAAAATATAGTTTTTTAGAAGAGGTATGCCATTATCTTGATATATCTCACGCCTTTATTTATGAATATAACTATACAGGTGAGTTTTTAAGAAAAGAATATTTTGAAATAAGTAGTGCTAATCCCCTTCCTACTAGCATTAATATACAAAAAAAACTTGGGCTTGAACTTTTAAGCGATTTATGTTCAAAAAAAGTTGTTCTCTGCATTGGCGATTGCGTAAAAAACAGCTTAGAAGAACACCTTGCGCTCGCTTTTAACGTAAATACGCTTATATTTATTCCTATCCTTAATCAGCATTATGAATTAGCTGGCTTTGTAGGTCTTTCTGATCGCAGAAAAGAAATAAGACATGCTACTATTAATGTAAATAAAGCCTGCGCCTTACTCACCTTGCTTGCAAATACTGTAAAGCTTGAAATGTTTCAAAAAGGCATAGCAAACACTGAAGCTGCTCTAGCAAATGTGTTAGATCACATTGGCATAGATGTCTATGTAAACGACTATTACACTCACGATATTTTGTATGTAAATAAATCGATGGCAGCGCCTTATGGCGGTGTGAAAAATATGCTTGGTAAAAAGTGTTGGCAGTCTATTTTTGATGACAAATCAGCACCTTGCGAATTTTGCCCTCAACCAAAGCTCTTAGACGAAGAAGGCAATATCAATAAAACCTATCAATGGGATTACGAACGCCCTTTTGATAAATCATGGTTTAGAGTGTTAAGCTCTTCTTTTCCTTGGACTGATGGCAGAATTGCTCACCTTGTTGCAAGCGTTGACATAACAGAAAACATGAAAAACCAAATGGTTATCGAAAAGCTTGCTCAATTTGATCATTTAACAGGTTTAGCAAACAGAAGAAGCTTACAAGACGACATAGAATCATTTGTTAATGACAAAAGAAAGTTTGCTGGAAAATGGTATGTACTTTTCTGCGATTTAGACGGCTTTAAAGCAATCAACGACACACTTGGGCACGATGCAGGTGATGTGCTTTTGAAAAATATCGCTGAAGATATTAAGCAAATGTGCAATAATGATATAAAAGCATACAGACAGGGCGGCGATGAATTTGTTTTCATTGTAAAAGACATGAATTCTGAAGATTTTATACGAAAAACCATCAAGGAATTGTTAGCTCTTTTTAGCAAAAAACACACATATGAAGACAAAGAAATATCTTGTGGCTGTAGTATTGGTGTAGCACACTATCCATCACAAGCAAAAAGCGCCAAAGAACTTATACACCTTGCTGATACTGCTATGTATCAAGTGAAAAAAGAAGGCAGGGGTTCTGTGCGCTTTTACTTTGAAGGCGACTATCTTGAAATGAATGCCTATTTTGACCGTAAAAAGTAAAACAATTTTATCATTCACTTTCAAAGCTTCAATAAATTCTTGCAAATACTGCTCAACAATAAAGACAGCTTAGCAAGCCCCTATCGCCATAGTTAAACAGGAAATACAGAATAAAATAAAACTTTCTATCTTTCCCTATACACTTTTACATTTAATGCAAGGAAAGTTTTACTTTCTTTATGCAAAGAATCACTATACACTTGCAAAAAATACCTATACAGAGAGCACTATGAAGTCAATCTTATCTAAAGAATTTAACGAAAAAGAACAATACATTGAAAATATTATCACCCTCCTTGATGAAGGCAACACTGTCCCTTTTATCGCGCGCTACAGAAAGGAAATGCACGGCACAATGGACGACCAAAAAATCAGGGAAATTGCTGAAAGATTGAATTATTTAAGAAATCTTGAAAAACGCAAAGAAGAAGTAATCAATTCTATAGCAGAAAAAGATAAACTCACAGATGAATTAAAAGAAAAAATACTGAATGCTCAAACACTTGCAAAGGTAGAAGACCTCTATCGTCCTTATAAAGATAAAAGAAAAACCAGAGCAAGCATTGCAAAAGCAAAAGGTCTTGAGCCTTTAGCAGAAATCATTCTTGGGCAAAGTTTGACACATGAAGCCCTTCTTACAAAAGCAAAAGAATTTTTGAATGACGAAGTATTAACTCTTGAGGACGCCATTTCAGGAGCATCTGATATAATTGCAGAAATCATTTCAGACGATGCCCTTGTGCGCGAAAAATTAAAGAACTACTACCTTACATACGGCATAATAGAATCAAAAAAAGCAAAGGACGAAGATTCCGTTTTTGAGATGTATTACAACTATTCAGAGCCTACTTCAAAAATACAAAATCATAGAATCTTGGCTATTAATCGCGGCGAAAAAGAAGGCTTTCTTAAGGTCAAACTCACAGACAAAGAAAACTCCTCTGAAGCTTCTTTAGGCATTATTGAAAATATCTATATAAAAAACAAAATAAATAAAGACCTTATGAAAAAAACTATTGAAGACAGTTTTGAAAGATTACTCATGCCTTCTATAGAGCGTGAAATCCGTTCTGACTTGACAGCTCGCGCTTCTGAACAAGCCATTTCTCTTTTTAGCCTGAATTTAGAAGGTCTTTTGATGCAGCCTCCTATAAAAGATAAGGTTTGTCTTGCTATTGACCCTGGCTATAGAACTGGCTGCAAGATTGCAGTGTGTGATAAAACAGGCAAGGTGCTTGAAACAAATGTCGTCTATATTACACTGCCAAATACCGACAAAACAAGGGATACAAAGCTTTTGCTCAATATGATAGAAAAACACGATGTTTCTGTTATTGCTGTTGGCAATGGCACAGCCTCAAAGGAAGCAGAAATTTTCACTGTAGACCTTATTAAACAAGCAAATAAAGCAAATTTAGGATATTTAATGGTTAATGAAGCTGGAGCTTCAGTGTATTCAGCTTCAAAAATTGCCGCAGAAGAATTTCCAGACTATGACGTTGCTCTTCGTTCTGCTGTGTCCATTGCAAGGCGCTTGCAAGACCCACTTGCTGAACTTGTCAAAATCGACCCAAAAAGCATTGGAGTTGGGCAATATCAACACGATATGCCACAAGCGCGTTTAACAGAAGTGCTCTCGCATAGAGTGGAAGACTGCGTGAATAAAATTGGTGTAGACTTAAACACTGCCTCTGCTTCACTTTTATCCTATGTAGCTGGTTTATCAATGACTATTGCAAAAAATATCATCAACTACAGAGAAGAACAAGGCAGATTTGAAGACTTAAAACAATTATTAAAAATCCCTAAACTAGGTCCAAAAACCTATACACAATGTGCGGGCTTTTTACGCATAACAGACGGTAAAAACCTGCTTGACAAAACAGGAGTACACCCTGAAAACTATGCTACTGCCCTAAAAATAATGAAGAAATTCAATTATAAAAACCTTATAGGCATAGAAAATTTAAAAAAAGACTGCACAGAATACGGAATAGACAAACTTTGCACAGAATTTGAAATAGGAAAGCCCACTCTTATTGATATGATACATGAAATTTCAAAACCATTAAGAGACATCAGAGACGACTTTAAGCAAGCCGAACTTCGCATGGATGTGCTTGATATGAAAGACTTAAAACCTGAAATGGAACTCATGGGCACAGTGCGAAATGTTATAGACTTTGGCGCATTTGTCGATATTGGAGTTCACCAAGACGGACTTGTGCACATTTCACAAATAAGCGATAAATTCATCAAACACCCTTCTGAAATATTAAAAGTAGGTGATATTGTAAAGGTTTGGGTTATTTCAGTTGATGTAGATAAGAAAAGAATTTCACTCACAATGAAAAGGTAAAAACAAAA
>CAYJHE010000145.1:0-5591 GCA_964369675.1 uncultured Desulfovibrionaceae bacterium
ACTTGCGTTCTTTTTTGGTGTTTTGTAAACACTAAAAAGCCCGTATGCGCGCTCATTCTGTCTGCAGGGCGCAATCTGTCTGGCACAGGTTTCCACGGTCTCACCAATATTTCACACACTTCTGTTTCTTCAAAATCTCTTTTTTCAAGTGCAAAAAGAAGAGTAGAAACTTGGTCAACTGTTGGCAACAAAAAGGCGATAGGCGCGCCAGGCTTGAGTGCTTCTAAAGCATGGTCAAGATAGTCTTGCGGAGTGCGCACATCTAAAAAGAGCGCGTCTGCTTTTTCATTATTCAAGATATTTGGGTCGTTTAATCCAAAACCTTCTGCAATGTCTCTGTGGTGGAAGGTGACATTTTCGCCAACTCCAGCCCACGCAACATTACGCTTTGCTAATTTATGAAATTCTTCTCTTGCTTCAAAAGAATGAATCTTACCTGTTTTGCCTGAAACCCAAGAAAGTGCGATTGTAAAACCGCCTGAGCCCGAACCAGCTTCTAAGATTGTTCTGCCTTCACCTGCTGAAAGTTTCATGATAATATAAGCCATGTCTTTTGGGTACATGATTTGAGTCTGTCTTTTAATTCCCATAATCAAATCAAAGAGTTCAGGCTTTATTAAACGAAATGGATAGTTCAAACTTGTGTAAACTTCATCGCCGTAATCGCATTTTACAAGCTCATCAGCATAGAGAATGCCGTCTTGGCTTTCAAACTTTTTTTCCTCTTCTAGGCGCACGAGTTTACGCTTGCCACGAGGTGAAAGAAGAATCACTAAATCATTGTATTGTAACATAAATAATGCCTTTATACCCTTCTATGAATAAAGGAGGTTATCAAAAAAGAATTGGTACTTTGCGCGAAGTATAAGAGAAAGCTTGAGATTTGCCGCTTTCTTTTTATTTTCGCGTATATCAGCAAAGGCGAGTAGGTGAGCAGCTATTGCAGAAAAATCGCTTTCATTCTTATCAATCAATTTTGCATAATAGAAGTCAATTTTCTGTACGCATTTCACTCGCTTAGACCTTGAAAAAAGTTTTTCTTCTCTCATAAAGCTTGTGTATAAAAATTCTGAATTTTCTGGAAAAGAACGGTCTAGGGCAAAGCGCCATAAGGCGACATAAAGAGTTGTAAACTCTTCAACTAAACGTCTTTTTTTGAGCCAAGAAAAAACATTCAAGTGAAAAGCTTCAAGTTCTTGATAGAGGTCAAGATCTCCTAGCATGCTATTCGCATTTCTTATCACATTCTCAATAATGTCTTGGTTAAACTCAGTCTTCATCATGGTCTATCTTCCTTTTTTATGGAATTTTTTCTTACCTTTATCGCGTGAAGCGCTTTTTTTCTTGCCTTTAAAGTTTGAATCGTCACCGCGTGAAAAAGCATTGCTGCTTTCTTCTGATTGACTGCCAAATCTTCCGCGTCCTCTCACTGGACGCATAAAGTTTTCATCTTCAAAGACTTTAAAGTTTTCATCGTTTTGCTTGTGTCTTTGCGGCAAAAAAGATTTTCTTGGTGCAAAGTCGCCTCTGTCTTCATTTCTTCTGCCATCATTTCTTTTAAAAGGCACTCTGTCACCATTTTGTGCAAAGTCGTTGCCACCTGCAAAATCTTTAAAAGAAGAACGGTTTTGCCCATTTCTAGCAAAAGTTCTATTTACTCTTTCATTTCTGTCTGAATCAAAGAAGACATCATTATCACTATAATTTTTTGCCTGAGATGTAAAGCTTCTTCTTAGTGAAAATGCATCTTCGCTTTTGTCTCTTCTGTTGCTATCGCGCCCTCTGCCATTAAAAGAGCCTTTTTCGCGCCCAAAAGATCTTTCTCCACGGCCTTCTCTATTTCCTCTATCGTCCCTGCTATTTCTTTCACCACTTCTTTCGCTATTGAAAGAACGCTCTCTTGGTCTGTCGGCGCGAGCATTATCGCGTGAGGAAAAATCCTTATCAGAGGAATTGTTTTCAAAGCTTCTTTCGCGAGCTTCAAAACGCTCTGACCTTCTGTCGTCACGTCTACCTTCATGTCGTCCATCATGACGCCAAGGCGCATTTCTGTCAGAACGCTCTCTTCCTTCAGAGTTTTCTCTATTGCCGTATTCTTTGCTCGCAAAAGATTTTCTTTCTTCTCTATTTCCAAAAGAGCCTCTTTCTTCTCTGCCTGCAAATGGTTTACGTCCACGCGGACCACGATTGCCATACTTTGCTCTCATTTCAGACTGAAAATCATCACGCATAGAATCTAAAGTGTCGTCACTAGAAAAAGTTCTTTCTTCTTGCTTTGAACTTCTTGGGCTTGAAGAACGATTTCTACCCCTATCTCTAGTGTGGCTTCTTTTTTCTTCAACTTTTGGATTCAATACTTTTTGGTAGGCTTCGTCAAGAAGCATTGCAAAGATGAATAAATTTTCTTCATTCTCTTCGTTTTCGCCCCTTACTAATTCTTGAGCTAGTTCCATAAAGCGTTGAACTCTTTCTTTTTCAAGACCGTTTAGTCCACGCTTTTGTTGTTCCAAAATTGCAACAACTCTCTGACTGACAACATTTGCCACGTCTTCTTCTTTTGGTGTTTCGTAAGGTAACATTTCTATATCGTAAAATTTGGCTATTTTTTGCATTTCAAGTCTCTCCATGGTGTCTGCAAGTGAAATTACTGTTCCTGTTGCGCCTGCTCTGGCTGTTCTTCCCGCTCTATGTATGTAGGATTCTTTATCTTCAGGCGGTTCATATAAAAATACATGCGATAAAAGCGGCACATCAATACCCCTTGCCGCAACATCTGTTGCAACAAGAAAACGAGTGTCACCCTTACGCAATCTTGCGAGCACAAATTCACGTCTTGCCTGCGATAATTCAGAGGAAAGTTCTTCTGCATTATAGCCAAAGCCTTTAAGCACTTGTGTTATATAGTGCACTGTTGCCTTTGTATTACAAAAGATAATAGAAGAAGTTGGGTTTTCGATTTCAAGCATGCGAATAAGAGCTCTGTCTTTTTCCATGCGTGAACAATGTACGCAATAATGTTGCATATTTGCAATATGCACTTGCCCCTGTGAAAGAGATAAAAGTTCAGGCTCTTTCAAAAATTCTTCTGCAAGTGTGAGTACATTGCGCGGATAGGTTGCAGAAAAAAGTGTCACTAAGATTTCTTTGTCTTGTGGAACATATTCTTGCAAGGCTTTCATGTCAGGATAAAAACCTATAGAAAGCATTCTGTCTGCTTCGTCAAAAATTAGTGCGCAAATATCGTCTAAATTGAGTGTGCCTTTTTGCAAATGGTCTAAAATTCGTCCTGGTGTTCCAATAATTAATTGCGCACCGCGTTTCAAAGAGTCTAATTGTTTATGATATGGAACACCGCCATAAAGAGTGATTGTGTGGATAGAATCACCAAAAAGCTTCTTTGCTTCCTTTTCAACTTGCACTGCAAGTTCACGAGTTGGAACAAGAACAAGAGCTTGAGCTTTATGTAATGCAAGGTCGATTTTTTCAACAAGTGGCAAAAGATATGCCCCCGTTTTACCTGAACCTGTGCGCGATTGTATCATCATATGCCTTCCCTCTAAAAGGTAGGGAATAGCATGCGCTTGAACAGGCATCACCTCTGCCCAGCCAGCTCTTTGGTATGCTTCAACAATAGAAGCAGGTAAACTTTCAAATGTTGCTGGTTCAAGTGGGTTTTCAGGTGCTTTGGTGATTTTGGCTAAATTGTCGTTTTCGTTTTTGTAATTTTTTTGTGCAGATGATGAAGAGCGTGAATAATTGCTCTTTCCTCTTTTTTTAAAAGCCATTAATAATCCTTAAAGATTTTAGTTAAATGTGTGCTTTTCTTCGCTTTTAATGTCACATTTATTTCTATACATGATGGGAATAAAAAGCAGTAAACAAAGCAAATGAAAAAACAAATGCTTTAAAGAGTTGCGCAATAGCGGCTTATGTCTCTATTTTCCAATACTATTTTTTAAATAACTTCTTTACTTTTGTAGTTATTTTACTGTTGTGTCTTTTCTCAAGTGTTTCATATTTAATCAAAAGATCGGCTTGTTCTTTTGATATGTCTGTTGGTATTTCAACCTTAATAGGTAAAAGCAAATCGCCTACGCGGGACTCATTAGGGTATGGCAAACCCTTTCCCGGTATTTTTAACACAGTTCCAGGCTGTGTTCCCGCAGGAATATCAAACTCGATTTCTTCTTCGTCAAGTGTAGGAATTTGTACTCTTGCTCCAAGTGTTGCATTCACAAAGGAAATGCTCACTCTGTAAATCAAATCTTGATCTTGGCGTTCAAAAATAGCATCATCTTCCACAGTAATAAAGATGTATAAGTCCCCATTAGGACCGCCATTTTCACCGCTATCGCCTTCATTGCGCAGTCTCATGCGTGCACCGGAAAAGACACCTGCCGGAATTTTCACATCAAGATTGCGTTCTACCTCTACATAGCCTTTGCCCTTACATTCCTTGCAAGGGTTTGTTATTACCTTACCTGCACCACGGCAAACAGGGCAAGTTGCATTGACTTGGAAAAAGCCTGCATTCTGCCTTACTACACCAGCGCCCTTACAGTGTTTGCAAGTTTCAGGTGTAGAACCTTTAGCCGCACCACTACCCTCACAGTCATCACAGTGTGCTGTTCTTGGAACAGTGATTGTTTTTTGTATGCCTTTTGCTGCTTCTCTAAACTCTAAAGTGAGATTATAGCGCAGGTCATCACCTTGTCTTGGTCTTGGACCTTTTTGTCTCGAACTAAAGCCAAATAAATCTCCAAAAATGTCACCAAAGCTTGAAAAAATGTCTTCAGCAGAATGAAAACCGCCGCCGTAGCCGCCATTGCCAAAAGGATCTGCTGTGCCATACTTATCGTAGTTTGCACGTTTTTGCGGATCGCGGAGCACGTCATACGCTTCTGCTGCTTGTTTAAACTTTTCTTCTGCTTCTTTATCATCCGGATTTCTGTCTGGATGATATTTCATAGCCTTTGACCTGTAGGCTTTTTTTATTTCATCTTCGCTTGCGCTTGCTTGGAGGTCTAAGATTTCGTAGTAAGATGGCTTAGTCATAAGTGTTTATTTGAGCTCTAAATTATAAAATGCTAATATAATTTGTTAAAATTAACTGTGTTTTTCTTCTACAGGAGTATAGTAGTTCATATCCTCTGGAAAAACTTTACCTTGAGCTATTTCACGAAGAGCTGTTACAGCTTCTTTGTTGCGAGATTCTACTAATGGTTCGTAGCCATCACGATATTGTCTCACGCGCTTAATTGCCATCTGTACGAGTAAAAACCTATTGTTTACACGTTCTTGACAGTCTTCAACGGTAATTCTTGCCATGATTTCCTCTTTTTTTTAAACTTTGTATACAATTAAAAAAAGTTTGTCTTTCTATGTAAGCCTGTTTAATCTGCTTGTCAAGTTTAACTTTTTTTATTAAAATTTTTTGCCTTAGAACTTCTTTTTTTGCCTTCGGCGACCAAAGGAAATAATTTCCTTTGGAAACCTTTATATTGCGCGGTTAAGATAAAAGGCACTAGCTAAAAATTTTTTTTATTTTTTTGTTTGCGAAAAAGTTTTAAGCTTCGCTTAAATACTGTTTC
>CAYJHE010000146.1:0-5543 GCA_964369675.1 uncultured Desulfovibrionaceae bacterium
TGAGATTTTTACCATACTCTTACTTTTTCTCCCATCTTTTTGGAAGTCTTAGGGAATTTTTTATTTTTTTTCGAGAGGGGGAACCGCATTTTTCTAAGAAAAATGAGTTTCCCCCTCTCGAGCTCTCCCCCTCCTTAAAAAGTATTTGTAAAAAAAAATTAAAAAGCTGCTTTAGTAGAGGCGAGCATTGCTCGCCCGCTTCCAAAATTAACTGGCGAGCAATGCTCGCCCCTACCAAGATACTCGCTACTAACTCTTTGTTTACGCTTGTCCAAAACTCTCTTAAAAGTTTTGCGTGTTAAGTTGAGAGAATTGGCACTGTCCTTTTGCCCTCTTTGGTCCCGTGCGGAAGGCACAAGCAATGAAGAACGAAGATAGAATGAACTGTTAAAGACACAACAGGGCACGAAGCCAAGAGTCAAAAAGATATCAAAAAAACCCCCTATAATAAAACTTGCGTATTGAAAGGCTTTGAAGTAATCTAATTCTTATTTTTTAATACGATAACATTGTGAGATTTATTTATGGAACTAAAGAATTACGACCCCTCTACTGTTGAACCGCAATGGGCTAAACACTGGGAAGATAATAATGTTTTTACACCTGACATGCAAAGTGATGCCAAGCCTTATTCTATTGTTATTCCGCCGCCAAATGTCACAGGTGCACTTCATATTGGGCATGCTTTTAACATCACCTTGCAAGATATTTTATGTAGACATCAAAGGCAATTAGGCAAGAAGGTAGTATGGGTGCCTGGCACTGACCATGCGGGTATAGCAACGCAAAATGTTGTGGAACGCGCACTTGCCAAAGAAGGCAAGACAAGACACGACTTAGGACGCGAAGCCTTTATTGAAAAAGTTTGGGAATGGAAGCAAGAGTACGGCAGCAAGATTCTTAATCAAATTAAGCGCATGGGCGCATCTGTAGACTGGAGCCGTGAAGCTTTTACTATGGACCCTAACCTTGCGCGTGCTGTAAGAAAGGTTTTTGTTCAACTTTACCACGAAGACCTTATCTATAAGGGAAAGTATATTATTAACTGGTGTGGTCGTTGCCATACCGCACTTGCAGATGACGAAGTCGAACACGAAAACAAAAAAGACTCTATATGGCATATTGCCTATAAGGTGGTTGGTAGTGATGAAACTATTACTATTGCAACAACAAGACCTGAAACTATTGTCGCAGATACAGCAGTATGCGTGCACCCTGAAGATGAGAGATATACACATCTTATAGGCAAGAAAGTGCTTGTACCTGTAGTTAACAGAGAAGTGCCTATTATTGCAGATAGTTATGTTGATAAAGAATTTGGCACAGGCGCGCTTAAGGTGACACCATCGCACGACCATAACGACTGGAACTTAGGTCATAGCCATAAGCTTGAGTTTATTCAAGCTATTGACGAAGAGGGCATTATGAATGAATTTGCCCAAAAATATAAAGGCATGACAAAAGAAGAATGCCGAGTAGCTATTGTTAACGATATTGAATCCTTAGGGCAACTTGTTGATATTCAGCCTATAGATCATGCTGTAGGTGTTTGCTATCGTTGTAAAACAGTGGTCGAACCGCATGTTTCTATGCAGTGGTTTGTTGCTACAAAGAAGCTTGCGCCTGCTGCAAGGGCTGCTGTGCCTGCTGAAATCAAAATTATTCCTGAAAACTGGGAAAAAACCTATTATAATTGGTTAGATGAAATACGCGACTGGTGTATTTCGCGTCAGATTTGGTGGGGGCACAGAATTCCTGCATGGACTTGCCAAGACTGTAGCGAACTTATTGTTTCAGAAGAAGATGTTTTTGAATGTCCTATGTGTAAATCAAAAAAAGTAGAACAAGATCCTGATGTCTTAGACACTTGGTTTTCTTCAGCTTTATGGCCTTTTTCTACCTTTGGATTTCCTGAAAAAACAAAGGATTTAGAAAGCTTTTATCCAACTTCTGCTCTTGTTACCAGCTTTGATATTCTCTTTTTCTGGGTTGCGCGTATGGTGATGATGGGGCAGCATTTTATGCATGAAGTGCCATTTAAAGAAGTGTACATCAATGCCTTAGTGCGTGATGCGCAGGGCAAGAAGATGTCAAAATCTGCGGGAAATGGCATTGACCCTCTTGAAATGTCCGACAAATACGGCACAGATTCACTGCGCTTCACACTTGCTTCCTTAGCAGCTATGGTGCGCGACATCAAACTTTCTGAAACGCGTATTGAAAATAATCGTAACTTCCTCAATAAATTATGGAATGCAGCAAGATTCTCCTTGATGAATCTTGAAGGCTATACAAAAAATCCTGACTTTAAGCCTGAAAATGTTCCTGCTTCTGCTCTGCACCATGTGTGGATTTTACACAGATTAGAAGAATTAAAAATTGAAGTAAAGCAGGGTATTGCAGCATATAGATTCAATGATGTGGCGCAAAATCTTTATAAATTCTTGTGGAATGAATTTTGTGACTGGTATCTTGAATTAGTCAAGCCTGACCTCAAAGAAGATAATGAAGCAAAGCAACTTGCGCAAGACGTGCTTTGCACTGTCTTGAATGAATATCTCATATTATTGCACCCAATTGCGCCATTTATTACTGCGCAAATCTATCAAAGCTTGCCAAATAATCAAGATATAGATATTGCAACTCTTTTATTCCCAAGTGAAAGAAAAGAGTGCTTAAGGCCTGACATTGTTGAAGATATGCTTTTTGTTCAGGAAAGTATTTCAGCTATAAGAACCATCAGGGCTGAACTCAATATCAATCCATCTTTCAAACTCACAGTTCTTGTGAAACCTGAAACTGTGCATCAAGCTAATCTCTTAGACCATGCAAGAAAATGGCTCTCCTTTATGGCAAAGGTAGAACACTTTATTCTTGCTGGAAAAGATGAAAAGCGTGAAATCCCAAAAGCTTCAGCTTCACAGATTGTGAAAAAGGCTGAAATTGTTGTCTTTTTAGAAAATGCCATCGACTTTAATGTCGAATTAGCAAGGCTAGAAAAAGAAATAGTAAAAATGGGTAAAGAGCATGCAATGCTAAGTGGAAAACTCAAGAATCCTAAATATGTGGATAACGCGCCTGCAAACTTGGTTGAAGCTGACAAGGCAAGAGTTTCTGAACTTGATGTAGCTATGCAAAGATTAAACGAACTTAAAGCAAAGTTCTCAGCCCTTGTATAGAGAGGAATGAGAGTAAGAAATGAGCAATATTCCTGAATCATTACAAGTGATTATTGACCACTTTGCCCATCTTCCTGGAGTGGGTAGAAAGTCTGCTATGCGCATGGCTATGGTCTTGCTTAAGTGGAACGAGAGTGAAGTGAAGCGTATGGGACAAAACATACTTGAACTTCGTGAAAAGCTTCATCTTTGTTCTGAGTGCAATGCCTTATCAGACGTAAATCCCTGTCTTATTTGTTCAAATCCTGAAAGAAGCAATACAATGCTTTGTGTTGTTGGCGATTGGGACAGTATGCTCACAATTGAAGAAGGGGCTTTTTACAAAGGCAAATATGTTATTTTAAATGGCTTACTTGGCATGAACGATTCTTCAAGCATAGAAATCGACAGGCTTTTTCGTATCTTAGATAAGAATGCTGTCAATGAACTTGTGCTTGCGCTTGGCGCAACAGCTGAAGCTGAAGCAACGGCTTCATACATAAGAGAGCAAGTATCAAGGTATTATCCGCAAATAGAAATCACAAGACTTGCTCAAGGCATTCCCCTTGGCGCAGAAGTGAAATTTATGGATAAGGAAACCTTGAAACAATCTTTAACCTACAGACAAAAACTATAATTATATAAGGAAGATACTATGAGATCACATACTATGACAAAGGGTCTTGAAAAAGCCCCGCACCGCTCTTTGTTGCACGCTTCTGGCTTCACAAAGGAAGAATTACGCAGACCTCTTATAGGTGTATGTAATGCTGCGAACGAAATTGTTCCAGGGCATATACACTTAGACAAGATTTCAGAAGCAGTGAAGGCTGGCATTCGTAATGCAGGCGGCACTCCTCTTGAATTTCCTGCAATAGCCGTGTGCGATGGCATAGCGATGAACCATGCCGGTATGCATTTCTCACTTCCATCTCGTGAAATAATTGCAGATAGCGTGGAAATTATGGCAACAGCACACCCTTTTGATGCTCTTGTACTTGTGCCAAACTGCGATAAGGTTGTTCCTGCTATGCTTATGGCTGCGCTTCGTTTAAATATTCCAACCCTTATTGTTTCAGGTGGACCTATGCTTGCTGGTAAGAACGCAACTGATTTAATTAGCGTTTTTGAAGCTGTGGGCAAGGTGAAAAAGAATGAAATGTCAGAAAGTGAATTAGACGAACTTTCAGAATACGCTTGCCCTGGTTGCGGTTCTTGTTCAGGTATGTTTACTGCAAATACTATGAATTGCATGACAGAAGCTATTGGTCTTGCCTTGCCTGGAAATGGCACTATTCCAGCTGTTCAAGCAGCAAGAATACGATTTGCAAAGAAGTCAGGCGAAAAGATTATGGAATTACTTGAAAAAAATATCAAACCGCGTGACATTGTGAACGAAAAAGCTGCCTATAATGCTATTGCAGTTGACATGGCTCTTGGCGGTTCAACAAATACAGTACTTCACTTGCCTGCTGTTTTCAAGGAAGCTGGTCTCAATATTGACCTTGATTTATTTGATAAAGTAAGTAAGAACACACCAAATCTCTGCAAGCTTTCACCTGCTGGGCACTACCACATTGAAGATCTACACGCAGCAGGCGGAATTCCTGCTGTTATGGCTAGACTAGCTGAAAAAGACCTTATACATACAGATGTTCAGACCTCTATGGGTGTGACACTTAAAGAAATTTTAGACACAGCACAAGTAAAGGTTTTAGATAATGAAGTTATCCGTCCTTTAGAAAATCCATATATTGCAGAAGGTGGCATTGCTATATTGAAGGGCAATATTGCGCAAAATGGTGCTGTTGTGAAGCAATCTGCAGTTGACCCTGCAATGCGTGTGCGTGAAACAAAAGCAAAAGTTTTTGACTCAGAAGAAGACGCAACTAAGGCTATTATGGACGGAAAAATCCAGAAAGATGATGCTGTTGTCATTCGTTATGAAGGACCAAAGGGCGGACCTGGTATGCGTGAAATGCTCACACCAACTTCTATTATTTCAGGTATGGGGCTTGGAAAAGACGTATTACTCATCACGGATGGACGTTTTTCAGGCGGCACACGCGGCGCAGCAGTTGGGCACGTTTCACCTGAAGCAGCAGAAGGCGGTATAATCGGGCTTGTAGAAGATAATGATATTATCTTTATAGATATTGATAAGCGTATATTAGAATTGAGAGTAGACGATGAAACTCTTGCTAAAAGAAGAGAAAAACTTGTCATGCCTGATAAAGTTAAAAATGTTACTTCGCCATTTTTAAAGCGTTACGCAAAAAATGTTACTTCAGCCGCAACAGGCGCGATTGTTGAATAGATTTTAGATAAAAGTTTTCGAGAGGGGGAACCGCATTTTTCTAAGAAAAATGAGTTTCCCCCTCTCGA
>CAYJHE010000147.1:0-3935 GCA_964369675.1 uncultured Desulfovibrionaceae bacterium
TTTTTTATGGCGGGGCACCAGCATTTTGCTGTCGCTCGAGAGGGGGAACTCCGTTTTTTTGAAAAAAACGGAGTTCCCCCTCTCGAAAATCTCTATTTAAATAAAATTTAATACCTATGGTCATAAATTCTGTTAGATTTCTTTTCACTGCGCGGTAGTTCACCGATTTCAACAAGTTTAATCTTTGCGTTTATGCCAATTTTGCGCTTAAAATCTTCACTTATTTGAAGTTCAAGTGAATATTTATTGACATCAGGTTCGACTTCAACAAAGAGTGTAAGTAGGTCTTTTCCATCAAAATGTTCAATCATTACCTGATATTCGCTTGATGCTCCATCAATGACCTTGAGCATTTCGTCTATTTGGCTAGGGAAGATATTTACACCCTTCACCTTCACCATGTCGTCAGTTCTGCCAAGGATTATATCCATACGCGGGAAAGTACAACCGCATGCACAGTCGCCAGGAATAATGCGTGAAAGGTCGTGCGTTCTAAAGCGTATTAAAGGCGCGCCTTCCTTGCGCAAGGTGGTGATTACCATTTCGCCTATCTCGCCATCAGGCAATATTTCGCCTGTTTTTGGGTCGATGATTTCCAAATAAATGTAGTCATCCCAGTAGTGTAGCCCATTTTCCTTATTACAGCTCATACCCACACCTGGGCCGTATATTTCCGTAAGTCCGTAAATATCATAGAGTTCTGCGCCAAGCTCGTTTGCTATGCGCCTACGCATTTTTTCACCCCAGCGTTCAGAACCGATAATAGCCTTTTTGAGGTGAAGTTTATCTCTTATGCCTCTTTTTTCGATTTCTTCAGCAAGCAAGAGCGCGTAAGAAGAAGTTGCGCAAAGCACAGTTGAGCGCATATCCATCATAACCTTTAATTGCTTGTCTGTATTACCAGGACCCATTGGAATTGCCATTGCGCCAAGTTTTTCTGCTCCTGCCTGAAAGCCTATGCCCGCTGTCCAAAGTCCGTAACCAGGAGTGATGTGCACTCTGTCAAGATTTGTAAGACCTGCAAGTTCATAGCAACGCGCAAACATAATTGCCCAATCATCCACATCTTTTGCTGTGTAAGGAATAATAACAGGCGTGCCTGTTGTGCCTGAAGATGAATGTATACGCACAACTTTGTCGTCACTCACAGCCTGTAAGCCGTCTGGATAGGCATCGCGCAAATCGCCCTTCCAAATAAAGGGAAGCTTTTCAAAGTCTTCTTGCGTTTGAATGGCTTCAACATCAATGTCCTTGTAGACATTTTGATAGAAAGGGAGTTTTTTCTTTAAACTTACTATTTGCGCTTTGATTAAATCAAATTGCTCTTGTGACATCTTCATCTGTATATTCCTTTATACTCAGTATCTTATACGAGCTTTGCACCTTCGCTTAGGGCCTTTATATTGAGCTCAACAAACTGCTCTTTTACGCGTTTTTTAATAGCTTCTTCCATTTGTTCAAGGGTGAAGCCAAGCTTTCCTGATGCAATTCCAGCTCCAAGCAAGATAGTATTTAATACCTTTGCTGAGCCGCATTTCTCACAAAGCTCTTCGCCATCTACAATGATTAATTGCTCTACATGTTCTTTTAAATAGTCAAGCATTTCAGTGCCATCATAAGAAGAATTTGAAAGAGTTGCTGTGACTGGCTTCACTGCTTTCTTACTCACTACCAAGACACCGTCCTTAGCAAGATAAGGCAACGCGCGCACAGCTTCTGCCGGCTCAAATGCGAGCAGAACATGCGCAGTGCCGTGCTCAATCATAGGAGAGTGCACATCGTGACCTTCCTCACCTATGCGAACATGACTCACAACAGAGCCGCCTCTTTGCGCCATACCTATTGTTTCGCTTGCCCTTGCCTTTTTGCCTTGCATGAGCGCGCAATCAGCTATCAATTTTGAAGCAAGAATAGTTCCTTGCCCGCCCACTCCGCAGAGTAAACAATTTTTTACTTTATCATTTTGCATATTAAACTCCAATGGCATTTACAGGGCAAACCTGATTACAAAGCGTACAGCCAAAACAAAGCGATGCTTCGATTTCTACCTTGCCTTCATTGAGCACTATAGCAGGGCAGCCCAATTCTTTGATGCACTTTCTGCAATCAATACACTTTTCTTTGTCTACAAAGGAAAGTTTGGCTGGTTTTGTTATGGCAATACAAGGGGATTTGAAAATAACAGCATTCACGCCCTCACGTTCGGCAGCTTCTTTAACCGCTTTTACAGATGCTTTTAAATCAAGTGGGTCAATGGTTTGCACACTTTTTACACCAATTGCACTAAGAATAGGTTCTATGGCAATCTTTGCTACCACTTCGCCCATCATAGTCTTGCCTGTGCCAGGATGTGGTTGATGTCCTGTCATTGCAGTTGTTGAATTATCTAAAATAATAAGCGTGATATTTGACTGATTATATACAGCATTCACAACACCAGTGATACCAGCTGCAAAGAAAGTGGAGTCGCCTATGAAGGCAAAGTTCTTGCTGTCAGGATTTGTGTGTTCAAGACCTTGTGCTATGGTGATGCCTGCGCCCATGCATAGACAAGTATCTGTCATATCAAGAGGTTTTGCATTTCCTAGAGTATAGCAACCAATGTCACCGCAGAAATTTGCCTTTTGCCCTCTCATTGCCTGCTTTACAGCATAAAAAGAAGCCCTATGCGGACAACCTGCACAAAGCACAGGCGGCCTAATCGGCAAGTCTGGTGCTTTAGGAAGTTCTTGTGCTACACATGCTTTATTATAAAAAGTAGCAAGCACTTTTTTTACATATTCAACGCTATTTTCACCAGCATTTTGCACGTCATTTGTCAATTTACCGCGAATTTCTACTGAAATATTTTTTTGAGCACACAATAACAAAAGTTCTTTTTCAATAACAGGGTCAAGTTCTTCAACACAAATAACTTTTTCAAGTCCTTGTAAGAAATTTTCAGCCATGCTCTTTGGAAAAGGAAAAGGAGTGGCAACTTTAAACAAAGAATATTCATTTTCTTCAATAGAAAGAGAGGATAAAGCTTCTTTCACATATTGATAATTAATTCCGCCAGTTGCAATGCCAATCTTGCCTTTGCCTTCGATTTTATTGAATCTGTAGGAAGAAAATTCTTCGCCTATTTTTGGATTTCTTTCTTCAATTTTGAGGTGATTCATATAAGAAGAGCGAGGAAAGATTACCCAGCGCATAGTGTCTTTGATAAAGCCTTCAGGCTTCTTTCTTGTTTCAAATTCTTCTATATCAATAGTGGCGCTGCCGTGACAAATTCGCGTTGTCGGGCGAAAAAGTACTGGTGTGGAATACTTTTCAGAAAGCTCAAAAGCGTCTTGCATCATCAAATAAGCTTCTTCAGGTGAGCTTGGGTCAAAAATAGGCAGCTTTGAAAATGCCGCAAAAGTTCTCGTATCTTGCTCTGTTTGCGAAGAGATAGGGCCTGGGTCGTCTGCGGATAAAACTACCATTCCGCCTTTAACGCCAACATAAGCTAAGCTCATTAAAGGATCAGCAGCTACGTTTAGCCCCACTTGCTTCATTGTTACAAGCGTTCTTGCACCTGAATAAGCAGCACCTGCCCCAACTTCTAAGCCTGCTTTTTCATTTACAGACCATTCAACATATATGTCGCCTTTATTGTGTTTGGCTATATTTTCAAGTATTTCTGTTGAAGGAGTTCCGGGATAACCTGAAACAGATTGCACACCAGCGCGAATAGCGCCTAAAGCAATGGCTTCATTTCCCATCATAAATTTTTTCATACGCAAATCCCCATTAGTTCCAATTCAATGTATTTACAAAATGCATTCATAAAATTACAATAGAGCTCAAAGAAAAACAAGCAAATAAAGTGCGTTTTTAAATTTAATGCGAGCTCAGTTTATAGTTTTTTTCTTTTTGCCTTCGGCGACCAAGAGGATTATCCTCACGGGGCA
>CAYJHE010000147.1:4035-5542 GCA_964369675.1 uncultured Desulfovibrionaceae bacterium
GGCACGCCTGCGAACAAAGAGCTAGAGGCATGTTCACTTCGTTCACATGCTTATTTAAGAAAATAAAATTGGAATAGCTTGAATTTTTCTTTGCTTGCATGTACTATTCAAAAAACAATAATACTCCCAAAAAAAGGAACTTAATATGAAAAATAGCGGACTTCTTGCATTAGCTTTATCAGTCTTCTTGGGCTTCACTTCACTTGGCTATTTCTTCAACAAAGCCTTAGTCGACACAAAGGCAATGGAACGCACAGTTGTTGTCAAAGGTTTAGCCGAAGAAAGCGTGATGGCAAATAAGGTCTTGTGGCCTATTCAATTCAAAGTGTCTGCAAACAGCCTTGAAGAACTTTCAAATAAAAGCACTTTGTATAGAGAAACAATTAAAAACTTCCTTTTAAATCAGGGCATTACTTCTGATGAAATCATTGTCACCCAGCCTTCTGTTGAAGACAGAAATCTCTATGCCTCACAAGGTAATGCGCCTACTTTTGCCTATTCTTCAACAAATCTTGTTACTGTAAGTTCTGAAAAGGTAGAGCTTGTTTCAAGACTCACTTTTGCTATTTCTGAGCTACTTCAGCAAAACGTGCCTTTATCAGGTTCTGACGGCTATTCGAATAATGTGCAGTATTCTTTCACAAAATTAAACGAGCTCAAACCAAGTATGATTGAAAAAGCTACAAAGAACGCAAGAGATGTGGCAGAAAAATTTGCTAAAGATTCTAGTTCTTTCTTGGGAAAAATTAAAAAAGCAAGCCAAGGACAATTTTCTATCACTACACAAGATAAGTTTCAACCGCAATACAAGACAGTGCGTGTTGTAAGTACAGTAGAGTATTATCTTGTAGATTAATTTTTACTTGAAGCGAGATTATTTTAATCATGCATTGCACGTTTCATGTAACTATTTTATTTTATTGTATAATTCACATAAAAAAGGCATTCTGAACGAATGCCTTTTTTTATAAAACTTTATTAGTCGTCATATTCTATATCTTCGTTATAGCTCTCATTTGCACCAGTTGGAGGACTTTCAACATAAACAATTCTTTCTTGAATGACAGGAGTTTCTTTAGCTGCCTCTTCGTCATCGTCATCATCGTCATCATCGTCATCACTTGAAACAACATCAGCAATACCCCCAGCAACTTCGCCAACTAAGACAATAGGCAGGGTGACAACATCATAAACAGCACCAAAAAGAGAACAGCCTGAAAGCATAAGTGACATTAATAATAATGGAAGCAGTAAAAAGGTATTTTTCATCTTTTCCTCTTTAAATAATGTAAATTTTATGAAAATTGTATATAAGTATTAATACATTGTGTCAATCAATATGTTTTCTAAATTCAGGTTTTATTTAAATTAAATGCTTCATAGACACTCAATTAAATTGACATTTGTTTAAATTTGGTCTACAAGTAAAAAACATATGGGGTTGTAGCTCAATTGGGAGAGCGCTTGACTGGCAGTCAAGAGGTAGGGGGTTCAATCCCCCCCAGCT
>CAYJHE010000148.1:0-5529 GCA_964369675.1 uncultured Desulfovibrionaceae bacterium
AACGGGAAAGCACTGCTTTCCCCTACAAAAGGCTAAAGATTTTAATCCTTCTTCTATCGTAAACAAAAAAGCCCCTTTCGGGGCTTTCACATTAAATCTTCACATCAAGACTTTCTAATAAAACCTTAACAAGCTTTTCTCTTTCCTTGTCCACCTCTTTATCCTCTAAAGTTTTGTCTTTAGAACGGAAGGTGAGACGGAAGGTGAGATTGTGTTCGTCATTCTTGTCTTTAGGCTGATAGAGGTCGTGCAATTCAACTTTTTCAAGCAACTTTGATTTAGTGTTATAAAGGGTGTCTATAATATCCTTGATTGCCAAAGTGTGCTTTGCCATAATTGTGATGTCTCTACGCACAGGTGGGTAAACTGGTAAATCTTTGAATTGAATGGTATTTTGCGCTGATAATCCGCGTATTGAACAAAGATTTATTTCAGCATACCACACATGCTCACGCGCATTATAATAGTCTGCGATTTCAGGCTTTATTCTACCCATAACAGCTACAATATCTCCTGCATCGGCAAGGGGAGAACCTGAAAGCACAACTTCAACCGCTGGGCTTAAATAAGGATGATTTACTTTTTTCTGCATCTTTGGCATAGGCAAGTTTAAAAAGTCTTCAAAGAAAGTTTCTACAACACCTTTTAAGTCAACATATTCAAAGATTTCATCTGTGTGTTTTGGATGAGGAAAATGTGAATAGCGCTCGCCTGTGAGGAGTATTCCCATTCTTCTTGTTTCATGTACACTTGTTTCTGACTTTGCGTCTTGCACAAAAGACTGTGCAATTTCAAAGAGTTTGAGTGAAGTATTTCCTTGCCCCATATTCACTTTTAACGCATTGAGTAAACCTGGCGCAATATCTGTGCGGAGTACATTTTGCTCTGCTGTGAGAGGGTTTGCAATGCTTACACGCGGTTCTTTTGGTATATTTAATCTGTCTAAATCTTCATGCCCTACAAAGCTGTAACACACGCATTCATTGAGACCCATACCAGCCATAAAATGGCGTGCACGCACTAAGAATGGGTGACGTGTTTCTGCTTTTCCGCACAAAGAAAGGTCACGCGCTATTGCTGGCAAGATTTCAGGAACTTCGTCAACACCGTATACGCGAACAACTTCTTCTATGAGGTCGGCTTCTCTTGAAATATCAAGTCTCCATGATGGAGGTGTGACAAGATAGTTTTCGCCACTCTTGCTGACTTCACAGCCTAAACCTTTTAAGGTATTGATGCAGAAATCTTCAGAAACCTCAAAGCCAAGCAAGTCTAAGCAACGCTTATAAGAAAATTCAATTTCCTTTGGCAAGGCAAAACTCTTTTCAGAAGCTGCTACGCCATTTTTCACTGTTGCGCCTGTGACTTCTTGTAAAAGGTAGGCACAGCGATCACGAGCAAAATCCACAATAAGAGGGTCAACACCACGCTCAAAGCGGTAAGAAGCATCAGATGAAATGCCAAGCCTACGCGCTGTTTTGCGTATGTAAGAAGGGTTGAATACAGCTGCTTCGAGGAATACTCTTGTTGTTTTGTCGGTGATTTCAGAATTGAGACCACCCATAACACCGCCAAGACCGATATTTTTGACTGTATCGGCAATCATGATGTCGTTTGTTTTGAGTGTGCGCTCTTGGCTGTCAAGGGTTGTATACTTATCGTTTTCTTTTGCAGAAACAACGCGTATAGTGTCGCCCTCAATGCAGTCTCTATCAAAGGCGTGCTGTGGTAAACCAAGTTCCATAAGTACATAGTTTGTCACGTCAACTACATTTGAAATAGAGCGTATGCCCACAGCATTTAAGCGGTATTTAAGCCATGCAGGCGAAGAACCTACTTTTGGATTTTCAAGCAATCTGCCAGTATAATAGTAGGAGAGATTCTTGTCTACATCAAGCTTAATGCCAGTTTCATTCTTGCTGTCGTCTACTTTCAATTCAACTTTTGGTAAAGTTATTTCTAAATTATAGGCGTGCGCAACTTCTCTTGCAAAGCCAAGAACAGATAGGCAATCCATACGGTTAGGTGTGATGCCTATTTCTAAGACTTCTCTGTCAAGATTGAGTGCGTCTACTAAGCTTGCACCGCAGACTAATTTGTCATTTGCGAGAATTTCATTAAGCTCCATGATACCATTATGGTCTTCTGATAGCTTTAATTCTCTTTCAGAACAAATCATGCCACACGATTCTACATTTCTTAGCTTGGCTTTTTTAATCTTCATACCTTCAGGCATGACAGTGCCTACTTTTGCCACTGGAACATAAAGCCCTTGCCTTACATTAGGCGCGCCGCAAACTATTTGCACGTCTGCCTCTTCGCCCACATCAACAAGGCAAACAGAAAGCTTGTCTGCTTCTGGGTGCTTTGAACACTCTTTAACATAGCCAATAACAATAGGCTCAATTTCTTTGTATGGCTCAAGAATATTTTCAAGTTCAAGCCCAAGCATGGTGAGCTTATCGCCTAATTCTTGCGCACTGCCCTTATAAGGAACAAATTCTTTTAACCAAGCAAGTGAAAGTAGCATAGTCAATCCTTAATCAATATACTTTTATTTTTTGATAATTTTTTGTGCATTCAATGCAATTTCTAATTCTTCGTTAGTAGGGAAAATAACAACAGGAATCTTTGAAGAAGGAAGTGAAATAACACGAGGCTCACCACGTCTTACAAGATTTTCTTTCTTGTCTAATTCAATACCAACAAAGGAAAGATTGTCAGTCACAGCTTCGCGAACAAATTCGTCATTTTCGCCAATACCGCCTGTAAAGACAAGGGCATCAATGCCGTCTAATTCAAACATATAAGAGCCAATATACTTGCGTATTCTGTGCACAAACATCTTGAACGCGAGTTCAGCATCTTTATTGCCTTCTTCTCTTGCTTGGTGTAGGTCACGCATATCATTCATGCCGCAAACACCCTTAAGGCCTGATTGCTTATTCATAAGATTATCTACTTCATCAGCAGATAAGTTTTCATTCTTCATTAAAAATGGCACAATTGCAGGATCGATGTCACCACAACGTGTTCCCATCATAAGACCTTCTAATGGAGTAAGCCCCATTGTTGTGTCTACGCATAAGCCATTTTTCACAGCAGACATAGAACAACCATTGCCTAAGTGGCAGACAATTAACTTACAGTCTTCAACTTTCTTTCCTAAGAATTTTGCCGCTTCACGAGAAACAAATTTATGTGAAGTGCCGTGGAAGCCATAACGGCGGATATTGTATTTTTCGGAAATATCTTTTGGTAATGGGTATGTATAGACGTGCTCTTCAATACTTGCGTGGAAGGCAGTGTCAAAAACAGCAACATTTGGAAGTGAAGGGAATAGTTCTTCCATAACCTCAATGCCAGCTAAGTTTGCTGGATTATGCAATGGGCATAATGGGCTATAGTCTCTGATAACTTGCTTTACTTCTTCTGTTACTAAACATTCTTTTAACTTGCCGCCAAGCACAACTCTATGCCCTGCAACAGCAATTTCAGAAGCGTCTTTGATAACGCCCTTGTCTGCTGAAGTGATTAAAGCCATAACTTCAAGCATGCCGTCTTTATGCGTAGCAAAAGGTTTTTCTGCTTTGATTTTTTCTTCATTATCAGTATCAGGGAAACGCTTGTAAACAAGACTACCCACTTTTTCACCTATGCGTTCAACTAAACCTGAACAAAGAGGTGCTCTTGTTTCCATATCGATTAATTGGTATTTAAAAGATGATGAACCAGCATTAATAACAATAATTTTCATGATGAAATTTCCTTTAAATGTATTGATTAATAGTGAAACAACGAATTACGAACGTCTCCAAGAATCGCCTTGAGAGAATTGCTGTAAGAATCTTACATCGTTCTCAAAGTTCATTCTCAAGTCGTTGATTGCGTATTTAAGCATTGCTATACGTTCTACGCCAAGCCCAAAGGCAAAGCCTGTTACTTCTTTTGGGTCATAGCCGACTGCTTCAAATACAGCAGGGTCAACCATGCCTGAACCAAGAATTTCAAGCCAGCCAGTTGTTTTGCAAATTCTGCAAGGTTCGTTATTTACTTCACCTACACCTTTGCAACGCATACAGCTTACGTCAACTTCCATGCTTGGTTCTGTGAAAGGAAAGAAAGATGGACGGAAACGTGTTTTTGTGTCTTCGCCAAAAAGTCCCTTACAAAGAGCAGAAAGAATGCCACGAAGATGTGCAAGTGAAATCTTTTCGCCCACAAGTAAGCCTTCTACTTGATGGAACATAGGTGTATGTGTGAGGTCTGAATCACGTCTATACACCTTACCCGGAGCAATAACAGCTAAAGGCGGTTTGCGCTCCTTCATAGCACGCACTTGCATAGGCGAAGTGTGTGTTCTGAGTAAAATCTTATCTGCAATAAAAAGCGTGTCTTGCATATCGCGTGCAGGGTGATCGTGTGGGAAGTTGAGTGTTTCAAAGTTGTAATAGTCAGTTTCTACTTCAGGCCCAACAACCACATCAAAGCCAAATTCTTGTAAGATACGACAAATATCTTCCATAACTAAATTGATAGGGTGAATAGAACCATGCCAAGGTTTTCTGGCTTGCATGGTGTGGTCGAATGAATTGACTAATTCTTCTTCTTGCTTTTGTATCAATTGCGACTTTTTTTCTTCAATAGCAAGAGTGATTTTTTCTTTTACTACATTCACCGCTTGACCAAAAGCAGGCCTTTCTTCTTTTGAAAGTTCTGCAAGACGAGACATAAGAGCAGCAATTTCGCCCTTACGACCTAAATATTCTACACGAAGTTTTTCAATATCTTCTAAAGATAAAGCCTGACTAAGCCTTGTTTCAAGCGCCTTTGTCAGACTATCTAATGTATTATGAAGACTCATAATAGCCCTCTACATGAGTTTAAAAAAAGTGGTAAAATTAAATTTTACCACTTTTTAGTTGCACAAAAAACTAAGCCTTAGCCTTTACAGCTTCAACAATTTGAGCGAAAGCGGCTTTATCTCTTACTGCAAGATCAGCAAGTACTTTACGATTTAATTCGATACCTGCTTTTTGCATTGCATTCACGAAACGTGAATAGCTCATACCGTGTTCACGAACAGCAGCGTTGATACGCATGATCCAAAGTTTACGGAACTCTCTTTTCTTTACTTTACGATCACGGTATGCGTATACTAATGAACGTTCAACAGCTTCTCTTGCTGTGCGGTACAATTTATGGCGACCTGAACGGAAGCCTTTGGCCATGTCTAAATACTTTTTATGCCTACGGTGTGAGGCAAGCCCTCTCTTTACGCGCATGGACTTTCTCCTTACTTTCTTCGACGAGGCGGAAGGTTTTGCCAGACGAAGATTTAAATGTTATACTAAAATTTGTTTGAATGATATGTTTTACCTTTAGATGGCAAAACTCAGCTAGGCAATTAAGCGTATGGCATCATTCTTTTGACAGCTAATTCGTTTGTTTTATCAACGATAGCAGATTGTCCGAGACGCATTTTTCTTTTCGCATTCTTCTTTGTAAGAATGTGGCGTAAGCCTTGTT
>CAYJHE010000149.1:0-5473 GCA_964369675.1 uncultured Desulfovibrionaceae bacterium
AGAATAAAATCTTCTTTAAGTAAATAAACTTTGCCCTACTTCATATCATTCTCAAATAATTTATAAATAAAGTCCATGTGAACGAAGTGAACATGTTTTGTAGCCTTTGTTCGCTACGCTCACAGAAAATTCCTAGAACTGTAGTCGTGATAACTCTTTATATGCTTCCATTGCTTTATTTCTTATGGCTGTTGTCATATTGACAGCAACGCTAGCTTTTTGCAAGGTAATCATAAGTTCATGCACATTTTGTGTTTCACCTGATGCAAAAGATTTTATAGCAGAAGATTTATCAGCCTGTAAGTTATTCACTTCTTTAAGAGAAGTGCTAAGAGTGTCCGCAAAGGAATTCACTTGCGGCGGAGCTGGATTTGCTATTTTATGTTCAAGATTATTGAAAGTTTTCTGCGTTTTTTGAAAAGAAGCAAGAGCGTCACCGTATGCTTTCATTCCTACTTGTTGAATAGCCATAACTTACTCCTTATTGTCCAATACTTAAAGCTTTCATATACATAGTTTTAACTGTATCTATAGTGGTAGAGTTGGCTTCATATCCTCTTTGTGTTGTCATCATCATTGCCATTTCTTCAACAACATTGATGTCTGGATACATCACATAGCCTTCCTTGTCGGCATCGGGATGCCCTGGCTCATACACAGCTTTAAGCGGTCTTGTATCCTGTGCTATACCTGCCACACGCACACCTTTAAGTTCGCGGTCTAAGGCAGATTTCATGTGCACACCAAAACGCTGATCTACGTCTGTGACTTCGCGCACAACGGACTTACGTCTATAAGGCCCGCCTTCAAGTGTACGCGTGGTTTTTGCATTTGCTATATTCATGGCAGTTATGTTTAACTGCGTCCTATCAGTCGAAAGTGCCGATGCACCTATATCAAGAGCGGTCATAAAGTCCATTATTTACTTCCTTCCATGATGATGTTTTTAATGCCTTCAAATGAAGACTTGGTGAGCTGCGCCATTGTTGTATATTGTAAATTATTTTTATTTACTTTTACCATTTCTTTATCGATATTTACCCTGTCTTCACCGGGAACAAAACGCGGCGTGAACTTCTTGTCAAATTGCGCACTAAAAGTATTCACATCAAAAGTGCTTGGAATATGTGCACTTTCTGTTCGTGTCACCATACCTTGCGCGCCTAAGTTCAAGGCTTTTTGTAACTCCTCTTCAAAAAAGAGTTCACGCGGTCTGTAGTGCGGTGTGTTTACGTTTGCAATGTTAGACATCAATACATTCTGCCTTTGCAATTGCATATCCATAACCTTACCAACTAAGGCGATATTGGGATCAAATAATGTTTTCATTCTTACCTCCGTTAATCCAGAGTATTATTTATACTTTTTTCTCATTCACTTCTATGCAATAAGCTTGCCAATGCAATTAATATATTGTAATTACTTACTTTTTTAACAACTCCCGACTAAAAAGTCAAAATTCTGTCATAAAGATTTCTTTCTTCTCAGGGGAAGAATAAATTCAATAAAAACAAAAACTTATCTTTTGGCACATATATTGCTAATCAATATATATTATAGACAATAAATTGGCAGGATACTATTATGGCAACAAATACAGCAGAAAAAAAAGCATCAAAATTCGATCTATCAGCATTTTCAGATAATGGCGATGTAATGCTTGGCGCAGGAGTTGTACTCATTCTTCTCGTCATGCTCATTCCACTACCGACTTTCTTGATAGACATTATGCTATCCTTTAGTATTTCACTTGGTCTTCTCATTCTTATCACAAGTATGTTTATGACAAGTCCACTAGAATTTTCTATCTTCCCTTCCCTTCTTCTTATCACTACTTTATTAAGGCTTGCGCTCAACGTAGCGACTACACGTCTTATCTTATTAAATGGTGAAAAGGGTCCTGATGCTGCTGGTGATGTTATTCAGTCCTTTGCTGAATTTGTTGTCGGTGGTTCATATGTTGTCGGTGCTGTTGTCTTCCTTATCCTCTTTATTTTGAACAAAGTTGTTATCACTGCCGGTACAACGCGTATTGCTGAAGTTGCCGCTCGTTTTACCTTGGACGCTATGCCGGGTAAGCAAATGGCTATTGAAGCTGACCTTAATGCAGGCCTTATTGACGAACCAGAGGCAACACTACGCCGTGATAATCTTCGCCGCGAAGCTGACTTTTACGGTGCTATGGACGGTGCGGGAAAGTTCGTACAAGGTGACGTGACAGCTGGTCTTATCATTACATTAATCAACTTAATAGGCGGTATCCTCATAGGCATTATTCAAAAAGGAATGCCTTGGGACGAAGCCTTGATGACTTTTTCACTGCTCTCTATCGGTGATGGTCTTGTTTCTACTATTCCATCAATTATTATTTCTGTTGCAGCAGGTTTGATTGTTTCTCGTGCCGCTTCTAAAGCAAAGATGGGCGAAGAATATATTGCACAGCTTTCTTATAATACAAAGGTTCTCAAAGTTGTGTCAGGCGTGCTCTTCATATTTGCTCTTGTTCCAGGTTTACCTACTGTTCCTTTCTTAGTGTTTGCTATTGGCCTACTCTATGCCGCTACAAAACTTGACAAAACTCGCGCAACTACAGCCAAAGCAAAGGCTGGAAAAACTGGCGAGCAAGGCAAGGGCAAGAGTGCAGCTCCGCAAAAGCCGCAATCACCTGAAGAAGTGCAAAACCTCCTTCCTCTTGATATACTTGAACTTGAAGTTGGTTACGGGCTTATCCCACTTGTTGACGAAAATCAAAACGGCAACCTTCTTAGTCGCATACGTTCAATACGCCGTCAATTTGCTCTCGATATGGGTGTTGTTATTCCTTCTCTACATCTTAGAGACAATCTACAACTCAAGCCAGGCCAATATTCTCTTCTCATCAAGGGTAATCAAGTGGCTTCAGCAGAAATCCTTATCGACCACTTCCTTGCAATGGATCCAGGTAATGCAACTGGCAAGGTTGAAGGTATTGAAACTCGCGAACCAGCATTTGACCTTCCTGCTCTTTGGATTCCTGAAAGTCAAAAAGAAGCTGCGCTCATGGCTGGCTATACAGTTGTTGACCCAGCAACCGTTATCGCAACTCACCTTACCGAAGCACTCAGAAAGCATCTTCCTGAATTTCTCGGTAGGCAAGAAGTGCAAGCTCTGCTTGATACGCTTGCAAAGCATTCACCAAAAGCTATCGAAGACCTTATTCCAAACACGCTTTCACTTGGTGTTGTACAAAAAGTGCTCCAAAGTCTTGTCAAAGAAAATGTCTCTATTCGTGACATGCTCACCATAGTAGAAACACTTGCAGACCAAGGACAAGTTGTCAAAGGCCCTGAATATCTCACTGAATTTGTACGCGAAAAACTTTCTCGCTCAATAGTAAAGCAATACATGGATTCAAATAACACACTCAATGTGTTTACACTAGACCCTGCTGCTGACAGAATGGTGCAAGAATCCATAAGGCAAACAGACAGCGGTTCATATCTAGCTATGAATCCAATTTCAGCGCAGAAACTTGTGAACAATATCAATGAAAGTTTGGAAAATACCTTTGTCAGTGACGGTCAGCCAGTGCTACTTGTTACACCTGGAGTGCGTTCACATTTGGCTAACCTTATTACAAGATTTATTCCTAATATAGCAATTATATCGCAAGCTGAAATCCCTGCTGATATACGCCTACAAGCTGTAGGGAATATAGCTATAGGCGAATAGAAATAGAAGAACTAGGCTTATAAAAATCGCTATCTATATATAGATAGCGATTTTTATGACATGCTGAAAATAGAATGTTTTCGTAGGGGCGAGCATTGCTCGCCAGTTAATCTTTTATCGGGAAAGCAATGCTTTCCCCTACGAAGATACGCACTAAAGAGAGTAATTTGTAACTAAACTTGTATATTGCAGAGAAAAAGTAACATTCTTCCCCATTCTTGCAGATATTTCTTGCAAAAGTTCTTCTGTTTTGTACTTACTTAAAGCTTCTTTGTTTTCTTCTTGTTCATCTTTTTCCTTTATATCTACTTTCGGGCTTTGAGAAATAGTATTTTCTTCTTTAGACGGAAATAAAAAAGGCAAACTCTCTTCAAATAGTATCCACATAGGACTGATATTTTTCTTCATAAGCATTGTAAGAAGCCAAGACGAAGGAATATTTTTTCTCTTTGTCATTGCTGAAATAGTCGACTGTTGAACTCCCAAAAAATGAGCTAATTCTTTTTGTGTTTTGCAATTTGTCGCTTGATATATACGCTGAAAGACAGTCTTGTCAGCCGTGAAACTACTATAGTTCTTGTTCATAATTGCCCCAAACATTATAAAAGTTCAACAATTACAATATGTAAAAGCCGGGAGCTAGTAACCGCTCACGCACGGCGGAGTTATTCCCCTTAATAAGGGTATTGTATTCCTCACACTCCCGACCATGCACGCAACTAAAGAGTCGCAATAAGCCAGCGAGTGGAGAAGCGACCCTGTGATTGGTTCACAGCCCGCGTGAGATACAGGTGTTACTAGCACCTAGTGCAGAATTATAGTTCAAACACTAAAAACAAAATGCCATATAAATGTAAAAAAGGCAAGAAGCACTCCCTAACTCTGCAAATTTTTCTCTTTTCCTAAAAAAGCCTTTAAAAAAGGTGTCAAAAAAACATTTTTCTCTAGGTAAAAATTTCCCCCTGTCAAAAAATATAAAGAAAATCTAGACTTTTTTTATACTTTTTATAATCGTACTTTTTCTGATAATATAATGTAAATAGATGAAATTATTAGCATATTTCAAAGAAGGCAGAAAATTCCCTCTTTTTTAAAAAGTGGCTTTACAAGCAGAAAAAAAGCTTTTGAAAACTTTGGCACGCTATTTGCTATAAGAACATCATAGTACTTTGAAAGTGACACACAAGTTGTGAACTTAGGAAAATATAAAGTACTATCGCTCTTTATTTTGGACATAGAGGAGTTCAGAAAGGGAGTTGAAGGAAACGAGGTTCTCGAAGTTGAAATTAACCTTTATAAATAAAGAATATTTATAAAAAAAATTTCAACTTTGCAAAACTTAAACTCAAGCTTCCAATGCCAAAATCCAAAAATAGGAACTTGAGTTTGACTGCGCTACAAGGACGTAGAGCAGTTGGACATATATTCACGGAGGAATAACTTATGTCAATGGTAATTAATAACAACTTGATGGCTAATAGTACCAGCCGTATTTTGAACAATCATTATTCGGAATTAGAAAGTTCAATTAAAAAGCTTTCATCTGGTATGCGTATCAACTCAGCAGCTGACGATGCTGCAGGTCTAGCAATTTCTGAACTTATGCGTGCTGACATTGCTTCCTATCAACAAGGTGTGAGAAATGCGAATGACTCTATTTCTCTTATCCAAACAGCTGACGGCGCTATGCAAGTTATAGATGAAAAACTCATCCGTATGAAAGAACTTGCCGAACAAGCTGCAACAGGTACTTATGATGCAA
>CAYJHE010000150.1:0-5445 GCA_964369675.1 uncultured Desulfovibrionaceae bacterium
ATTTTACTAAGTGTCAAGAAAAGGGGAAAGTGTGAAAAAAGGACTAGACTCCACGTCAGGGCTTTAATAAGTAAAAAAGCATGATTTTAGAAACATAGTCTAATCAAGTTCAAAAATATTCTTGATATTTGCCATACCAGTATTTAAAGAATGGTGCTTTTTCAAATAAGTCAAAGGCGCGTGATTGAGTTTTTTTGCCACGCTTTTGAGCATTCTTTCTAAAGCTTCTTTGTCTTCTTCACTCACGCTATTAAGTTTTTTCATGGTTTTTTCAAACTCTTGCATGATGATTTGTTCTGTTCTTTCGTTTAAAGCTATAATAGTAGGCTGAATTTCAAGGCTTTCTAACCAGCGGTGAAAGAGCTTTGTTTCTTCATAGACAATATTCCATGCCTTTTCTGCTTCAAGCTTTCTTTGCGCCATATTTTCTTCAACAACTTCTTTTAAATCATCAATATCATAGAGATAGACATTGTCTATAGTGTTGACATCTGGGTCTATATCTCTTGGCATAGCTATATCAATAAAGAACATAGCTTTATTTCTGCGCACTTTCATAATAGGTTTTATGTCTTCTGCGCACAATATTGCGTGCGATGCGCCTGTTGAAGAAATAATGATGTCGACCTTTGCTAAATAGTCTTTTATTTCTTCAAAAGGGATAGGTATGCCGTCAAATCTTGTTGCTAATTCCTTGGCATTTTCAAAGGTTCTGTTTGCAACATAGATATTTTCTAGCCCCACTTGCTGTAAGTGTAGGGCTGCAAGTTCTGCCATTTCCCCTGCGCCAATAATAAGGGCAGAATGTTCGCTCATATTATCAAAAATGCGCTTTGCAAGCTCAACTGCGGCATAGGAAATAGACACAGCAGAAGAAGCAAGAGCTGTTTCTGTGCGCACTCTTTTTGCAACAGAAAAAGCATTATGCAAAAGACGTGTTGTTATGCTTCCGACATTTTTTGCATCAACGCATTGTTTATAGGACTTCTTCAATTGCCCAAGTATTTGCGGTTCGCCAATAACAAGAGAATCAAGCGAAGAAGCAACAGCAAAAAGATGTTGAATAGCTTCTACATTTGTGTAGACAAAGACATGCGAAACTAAGTCCTCATAGTCTTGCCCCTTTATTTGTGCCCATCTTTCTAAAAGCGCGTCTTTTTGCTCTATGTTTGAAGTAAGCGCAAGAAGTTCCACTCTATTACAAGTAGAAATCAAAAATAATTCTGAACATATATCAGAAAAATGTTCTGTACGAAGACAAAAAGTAGGCGTGCAAAAAGGCGCAAGAGAATAGCGTTCTCTTACTTCTACATGCGCAGTATTATGGTTCATTCCAATAAGGATTAAGTGTTTTTGTTCAGACATAGGAATTAAAATTTATGGTGGGTTTCAAAAAAGACATTAATGCCAAATAAGGAAAAAAGGCAGAGAAAACAAATAAGCAAGAGCAAGAGCGCAGGCTTCTTACCTCTATAGCCAAGCACAAGGCGCGCATGAAATAAAAAGGCAAGCATAAGCCATATTATAAGTGAAAAAATCTCTTTAATGTCTGCACTAAAAACTGTACCCCATGCCGAAGATGCCCACACAAAGCCAAAAACAAGTCCTAGCGAATAGAAAGGAAAGATAATAAGGGTTGAAAAATAATTTACTTTATCAAGAGATTCAAGCGAAGGGCAATGTTTGATTAAGAGCGACTTTTGCTTCTTTGTCTTCATGGCTCTTTCTTGTAATAAGAAAAGAAGAGCAGCAACAGCAGCTATTATCAAAAAAGCTAAGGAAGTGAAGAAAGAAAAAACATGCACAAAAAGAATAGAAGATTGAAAGGGTGCTGTCATCATGATTTCTGTCTTTCTTGTAAGCATAGCTGTGTGTACAAGTAAAAAGAGCAGTGGCGAAGCAAGAAGAAAGAGTAAAGGATTCTTGAGCTTATACCAAAAAAACAAAGCAACAAGACTTATGCACCAAGCAAAGCAAAAAAGATAGACTTCGCGCATAAGCAATTGATTTTCTGTGAAAAAGGAAGGCAAAAACTGCACTGTTATAAGTGTGAGTACAGCAAAGGCAAGAAGAGAAAAGCTTTTTGCGCAAAGAGAAAATAAGGTCTTTCTTCCCAAAAACCACAGCAAAAGAGATATGCAGGCTATGGCATAGGCAAGAAGAGCTATGATAAGTAGTGTGAGCATAAGCAATAAGTCCTTAAAGCATTTTCTTTATTATGTTTTGAACTTCTTTGGTAAAACATGTTTCAAGACATGCTTCTACTTTATTTCTGTTTTTTTCGCACGAATCAAAAAAATATTCAAGAAAAAGCTCTTTGTAAGGAGAACTTACAAAAGTGCGGAATATTTCAGTATTTTCTTTTGTTTCAAGACCTAATTCAAGTATTTTCGGGCGTAAGTTTCCTAAAAAGGCGCAAAGTGAAGTATAATTATGTTCAGGCGAGTCAAGAAAATTTTCTATATCTTTTTTCAATGCCCTCGTTAAAGCAGGACTTTGCCCACTGCTCGACAAGGTAAGAAGCAAATCTTCTCTTTTTATGAGTGCAGGTAAGGTGAAAGTGCCCTCGTTCGGATTTGTTATCACATTGCAAAAAATATTTCTTTTCTTGCATTCTTTTGCGTAAAAAGCATTTTTTTCGCTGTCATTGCTGGCAATGAAAACAAGATTATACTTTTCTAAATCTTCAACATTAAAAGAATCTTTAAAAAAAGAAATCGCCTTTTCTTCTTTATATTTAAAGTTTTCGCTCTCAATAAATAAATCGTAAACGTCTATACAGCTTACTTCTTGCAAAAGAAGGCTTTCAATCTTCCTTAAACCAACTTCCCCTGCACCTATCACAAGAGCTTTGATTTTTTTTGAATCAAGAAGTATAGGATAGCTTGACATTATATATCTACTTTTATTTGTTTATTTTTCTCAAAATAGACATAAGAAGTGTAGCCAAATTTCTTTATATAAAATTCTAATTGGTCGAAATAGGCGCAAAGCGTATTCACGCAATGCCCATCAGAAGCAAGTGTGATTGGCAATTCTATTTCAGAAGCAATGCTCATGATTTCTTCGCAAGGGTATATTTCTTTGCAAGGCTTTCGTAAACCTGCTGTTGAAACTTCCATAGCTATATTATTTTCCTTTGCAAGCTCAAGAGTTTCGCGAATTAATTGCATATTTCTTTCTTCTGCACGCCACTTTTTAAAATCGTCAATAGCAAATATTTTAATTAAATCTGGGTGAGCTATGGTATTGAAAAGTTTGCTTTCTATCATCTTTTGCATTGTTTTATAATAGGCTTCAAAAAAGATGCATTTTTGCGAATAAGAGAGCTTATCCCAATCGTCTGCGCTTGCATCAAAGCCCCATGTGCCTAGAAAGTGTATGCCACCTATGATATAGTCAAAGTCTTGTGATTTTGCTACTTCTTCAACAAAGTCTCTTTCATTCTCAAGCCAGTCTACTTCCATACCAAAGAGCACTTTTACTGCATCTTGATTTGTTTGAAGCTCTTTGACTTCACTAATATATTTTGGAAGGCTCGCCTTTAAATGTTCGCGATATTCGCTTGGATAATCATAACCATAAGGTCTTGGCGAGTGTTCTGAAAAGCCGTGCACTTTCAGCCCAAGTTCCTTGCCTTTGTCAAACATTTCTTTCACAGTGCTTTGACCGTGTGCGTAAGAGGTATGTGTGTGTATATCTGTTGTGATCATAATTAACCTTTTATCTTTTCAACATATTCTTTTAATTTAGCAAATGTTTCTTCACTAATGACATGTTCTATCTTGCAGGCATCTTCTTGGGCTACTTCATTTGAAACACCAAGTGATTTGAGGGTTTCAACAAGAACAGTATGCCTTTCATAAATATACGTTGCTTCCTTCTTGCCAAGCTCAGTAAGGCGAATATAGCCATTTTCAACAATATCTATATAGCCAGCATTTTTGAGCTTTTTCATGGCAATACTTATGCTTGGCTTTGAAAAACCTGTTTCCTTGACTATGTCTATTGAACGCACATTTCCAAGTTTATTTTCAAGCACTAATATTGTTTCTAGGTAATTTTCTGAGGATTCTTTCATAATTGCTCCATTGACTGGAATATTAACAAAAAACATCAAAGTTTGCAAGGCAAAAGTATGCAAAAAAAGCTTCTTACGCAGTGCATAAGAAGCTCAAATTGACACATAAAAACTATTCGTCTATCGCTTCGGTTAGCAAGAATTTATCGTTCTCAATCCATGACTTGAGCTCATTTGCTATCTCACTTGAAAGCGAATAAGAAGTCATAGGCGAAGTAGGAACTTTCTTGCCCATCACTTCAATTGAGCCTGAGCGCAGTTGTGCATAGCTCACATGCTCCAAGATACGCGGCACGCCATTTGGATAGTCGTGGCTATAGTCTTTTACTGGCAAGAGAATTTCTTCATTAGAAACAGAAGTAAAGCGCGCCATTTCTTCGTCTAAGATAGGAATAGGAATGCCTACGCCAAGACCAAGTGTACAACCATAACCATAATAAGAAAGGCCGCGCACATAGCGTTTTGACATTTTCTTGATATTACCTTTAAGCATAAGTGTGCCAGAAGGAGTGAGAGGAAGACCATTTTCTTGCCTTTTTGGCTCGGCAACATGCTGTGTGCCTGTGCCTATAACATAGCCAACACCGCCGCCCATGAAAATTCTTGTACCAAGACCAATGGTGCGAAGATAAGGGTCACAAAATAAAGGTGAAAGATTGCCCGCTGTTGCATAGTTTGCATTACCTAAATTTGCCCTGAGTGAGCCCATATAGGTATGCACAATTTTATCGCTCAAGTTCACTGCAACATTATAGTTTTGATAGCAGTTTCTAGGGTTTATCATATAGGCAAAGGGAAGGTCATTAAGTGTGATTTTCTTATCGAGTTTTTTGCGTGGATAGCAATCTGTTCCATACCCTTCGGCACGAAGTTTTACCTTCTTCCCTGCAATAAGATCTTCAATAACATGACCGCCGCCGTATAAGAACTTGCCTGGGTAAACCTTGTTTAAGGGGTCATCTGCTGTTGGTTCTGTTACGCCTATATAACCGTCAGCAGCCGCAATTCCGCCATAAGCTGGAACATTGTTTAAGGTAAAGCTTGTTGCCTTAATATAGGGTGCTTCAGGTTGACCTATATTAAACAAAAGACCCGAAGAACACATAGGTGAGAAAGTTCCTGTTGTGACAACATCAACCTTCTTTGCTGCTTCCTTGACACTTGTATCTTTCACAAGAGCAGACATTTCTTCCGAAGTAAGAATCACCGCCTTGCCCGCTTTTATCTTTGCATTAATCTGTTCTATTGTTTTCATATTACCTTCCTGCGTATGTTAAAGGAGTTGATTGCTAAGCTTGCGCGCCGTTAAACTCAATTGACATGATTTCGTAGGTTATTCTACCTTTTGGAACGTCAACACTCAC
>CAYJHE010000151.1:0-5402 GCA_964369675.1 uncultured Desulfovibrionaceae bacterium
AAGTGATTGCCTTCGGCGACCAAAGGACTACTGCCCTTTGGAAACCCGAATATGAGCGGTTAAGCGATACGCGTGGCTAAAAAAGTTTTTTATTTTTTTGTTTGCGAAAAAGTTTTAAGCTTCGCTTAAATACTGTTTCGCTTTAAAAATGAGAATGTTTCAATATAAAAGTCGAGCTACGAACAAAGATTGAGAGGCATGTTCACTACGTTCACATGAGATTTTAAGAGTTAGGAAATAAAGTAAGGTATTGAGAAAAAAAGCAAAAAGGGAGACGCGCTGTCTCCCCATAAGTATTATATTCCTAAACGTATGGTTTGGTCTCTGTCAGGGCCTACTGAGATAATGCTTACCTTTGACTGGGTAAGCTCTTCGATTTTCATAATATATTTCTTTGTATTTTCAGGTAATTCTGCATAGCTTTCACAAGTTGAAATGTCTTCACTCCAGCCCTTCATACTTTCATACACTGGTGTGACTTGCGCTAAAGCGTTCGGCACTTGCGGCGGATAGCTCCATTCCTTCCCATCATAAAGATATTTCGTACAGATTTTTATTTCCTCTAAACCTGTAAGCACATCTAATTTTGTAAGGGCTATGTCTGTTGGTCTGCAGAGGCGTGAGCTTTCAGCAAGAGCAACGGCATCTAACCAGCCACAGCGGCGAGTTCTGCCTGTTGTTGCGCCAAATTCATGCCCAATAGTTTGCAAATGCTTGCCCACTTCGTCTTCTAATTCTGTGGGGAATGGGCCTGAACCAACTCTTGTTGAATAAGCCTTCACAACTGCTAACCTTCTGTCAATATAAGAAGAAGGAACACCTGTTCCTACAGAAGCATTTTCTGAAATAGTGTTTGATGAAGTCACATAAGGATATGTGCCGTGGTCTATGTCAAGCATTACACCTTGCGCGCCTTCAAACATAACGGATTTCCCTGCCTTGATTGCATCTTGTAAGACAGCATTTGTGTCGTCAAAATAAGGAGCAAGTGCAGGAATAATAGCTGTTAATTGGTCGAAAATAGCTTTTGGGTTGATTGTGTCTGTTTTGTATAAATTTTCAAGAAGCACATTTTTTTCGCGTAAAGCAAGTTCGATTTTCTTTTGCAATGTTTCAACTTCAAGAAGGTCAGCAATGCGTATACCTATACGCGCTTTCTTGTCTTCATAGCAAGGTCCAATTCCGCGTCCTGTTGTGCCAATTTTATCTTCCAAAGAGCCTTCACGCGCTTTGTCTAAAATCTTATGGTATTCTAAAATGAGGTGCGCGCCGTGTGAAATGCGTATTCTTTCAGGGCTTGCATCAACATTACGTTTTTTTAGATTATTCACTTCTTCCAAGAATACAAAGGGATCTAAAACAACGCCATTACCAATGACGCACTTTGTGCCTTTGTGTAAAATTCCTGATGGTATAATATGAAGGACGTGTTTTTCTTCGCCGACAATAACAGTATGCCCTGCGTTATTTCCACCTTGATAGCGAGCTACATAGTCGAGTTCACTTGAAAGTAAATCCACTATCTTACCCTTGCCTTCATCGCCCCATTGAGCGCCAAAAAGTACATAATTTGCCATCTTTATCTCCATTGCACTAAAAATTTTGCGCGTATATTTTCATATCAAACAAAGCACAATAACGCGTATTTGCTTTTACGTCAATACGCCTTATTATGCCTTTAAAAAATGGTTTTCTAAAAATTATTTTTTTTCGTCCAATCCAAAATCTGTGTATTTAAGAGCCCCTCAGCTTTTGCATCGTCTACATGGTAGGCCTTTTTATAAAAATCCAAGGCGTATTCGTGGTAGACAATATCTTTAAACAATTCAGGATAGATAGCCTTTGCCATGAGCAAAAGCTCTAAAGGATATTCCAAACGCGGCGCACAATTCATCGGATTCCAGCCAAGTGGATAGACTTCTTTGTTTTTCACTGCACGCACATTTTGCAAGAGTGAATAATAAGGAGCTGTATACAATTCTTCAGCTGGATGATAGCCATTCATCGTAGGCAAAAGAATAACATCTGCATCAAAGGTATAAATCTGTTCAGAGCTCACAGGCACAAAGGTTCCAAGCCCTTTGTAGGCATTTTTTGCATTGATTATTTGCTCAATCATAAAAGACTGCGGAGTGTTCACACCGTGCACAGAACCCGCTCCGCCCTCTTCACGCACATTTGGATTAAGACCAAAATAAAGCACTGTTTTCTTGTCTTTTTCTTCTACTTTTTGCACCCTTTCTTTGATAATATCTTCAATCAAGAAGGTTTCGTGCATAAAGGCTCTCACTTTTTGAACTTCTTCTTCACCAAAGACAGAAGCAATAACTTCTGCTTCTTTCTTCATACTTGAAGTATTATAGTCCTTTTCAAAGTCCGGTGAATAAACAACTACAAGTGGAAAACCAAGAGCTTCAATTGTTTCTATTGTTCGTCTTGTTGCTTCAGTATTTCCAGCGCGAACAGTGCAATCGCCCACACGCATGAGCACAAGTTCAGGCTTTGCTTCTGTTAAGGCTTCATAATTTATCACATTGCCTTGAGGTGAGTTCACACAAACTAAAGCGTCTAGTTGCGGATGCAAGAAACGCATTGTGTTTAAACCAGCCTTTGTATACTCTTTGCCGTCAGAAGTGGGAAAAGTGTAAGAATAATCTCTTTTTAAAGACCATGAACCTATCACGTCAACCGTGTCTATCTTTCCTAAAAAGGTAAGAATGTTCTCAATATAACCGTCACTTATTGTGGCAATTCTTGTGATATTGTCAGGCACTATGACAGTTTTTCCGCGCATGTCAATGACTTCACGCGCAAAAGCTATCTGCGATAAAGCAGCAATAAAAAACATAATTAAAACAGATTTTTTTAACATATTCTTTCCTTTTATGAGAAACTTTTATGCCTTCTAAACTATTTTAATAATTGGAATAATAATAGGGTCTCTTTGCAATACTTCTTTGAAAAAGCCTCTTAAGAGCACGCGTATTTTTTCTTCTAATTTATTGAGATTGTAGGAGGTAGCTGATTCTAAAACATCGAGTACAAGACACTTTGAATCTTCTAAGACATGGTCGTATCTTTGTTCAAAAACAAAACCTCTTGAGAAAATATCAGGCCCTTGTAATACTTCACCTGTGTCTTCTGACATAATAAGTAAGACAATAACTAAACCTTCGCCGCCAAGGATACGCCTTTCTTTTAGAACAGCTCTGCCCACATCGCCAACGCCTTTTCCGTCAACCAAGACTTGCTCGGCTAATATTGGCTCTTCACGCCTAAAACCATGTTCAAGAAGTGTGAAGGGCGCGCCGTCTTCAAGTATGACAATATTTTCGCTAGGCACATTATTTTCTCTTGCTAAATCAGCATGTTTGACTAAATGCCTGTATTCACCGTGCACAGGAATAAAGTATTCAGGCTTCATGATTTTAAGCAAGTCGTCTAATTCGTTTTTATAGGCATGCCCAGTTGCATGCACGCAATAATCTTTATTATCATACACGCGCGCACCAAGCTTATAAATTTGATTTATAAGACGTGCAACCGCCTTTGCATTACCTGGAATAACACGCGATGACATGATAACACAATCGCCCTCTTGTAAGGAAAGCTGCTTGTGGTAACCATTTGCAATTCGATTTAAAGCAGATAATGGCTCGCCTTGTGATCCTGTTGCTATGATAACTGTACTTTCAGGCTCTAAATAAGGTAATACTTCGTAATCACTATAGATATTCTTTGGCATTTCAAGCATTTCAAGCAAGCAGGCTTTTTCTATATTTGCATTTAAACTTCTTCCGCTCACAACCACACTTTTATTAAATTGCTCTGCAAGCTCAAAAACAGTGCGTATCCTGTCGATATTACTTGAGAAAAGCGTGATTATTATTCTGCCTTTTGTGTCTTCAAATACCTTTGTTAGACCTTGTTTTACGTCTATTTCTGGTCTTGAATAGCCTTCGCTCTCTATATTTGTTGAGTCAGAAAGAAGCAGTCTTATGCCGTCCTTTGCAAAATCTCTCAATTCGCTATAGGTAACTGCTGGGCAGGAATTTGTTGCGTAATCAAATTTAAAATCGCCTGTATGGTAGATTTTCCCAAGTGGCGTTTCAATACCAAGAGAAGAAGCTTGCGGAATAGAGTGGCAAATAGGGAAGAAGGTGATTGCCAAATCGCCTTCCTTTATTCTGTCGTAGGGATGCACAGGACAAAGCTCTACTCTATCTATAAGTTCTCTTTCTGTAAGCTTGTGCTCGATAAGTGCAAGTGAAAAGGGTGAACCATAGACTTTTAACTTCTTAAAATGCGGCACAAGCCAAGGCAAAGCGCCTATATGATCTTCGTGTCCGTGGGTGATAACAACTGCTAATAGTTGGTCTTTTTTATCAATTACACTATCAAATCGAGGTATGACAACATCTATACCAAGGTGATAGTCGTCAGGAAACATAAGACCACAATCAATCATGACCATGCCCTTATTTGTTTCCCATAACTGACAATTTAAGCCTATTTCACCCAATCCGCCAAGTGGCGTTATGGTTAAATAATTTTCCATATTGTTTTCTACGGCAAGAGTTTTGAAATACTATTAACCCTTGCAAAACCTTGTGTGAGAATGCTTTCTGCCCAACATGTCAGAAAAACAAGCGACACTAGTGGCTTTGTAGCTCTCCTTTAGAATGTGTGTAGGTTAAAGGTTTTAGTTTATCAACTTCTATAAAAAACGCGTATTCCTGCGCATTAAGTTTTCTTTGGTAGGAAAGAATATTGAGTTCAAAAGAGTCAAAAGCTTCTTGATAGGGCGGGTGATGATACACTCCATCATTGAAGCAAAAACCCAATCTTTCGTAAAATTTCCATCTCTTTATTTTTTGCTCGTCTAATGTAAAAGTGCTCTCTTCAACAATATTTTCTATTTCCAAAACAGGCACTTTGGGCAAAGAAAGGAAATATTCTTTCAAAATTTTCGTTCCAAGACCAAGGGAACGCTTATTTTTTGCAATGGCAAAAAATTCAGCAAAATAACTTTGTTCAAGCTCCCAATAAAAAAGAATAGCAAGAGCCTCATTATTTTCATCAAGATATATATTTGAATAAAATGAATTATCTTCAAGGGCGCGCACATGGTCGTCATAAGAGCGCTGTTCGCAAAGAGGAAAAGCTTCTGCATAGATTTCCCATGCTTTTGCAAAATATATGTCTTCTTTATCTGTAATTCTGTGTTGTGTCAAGATTTTCGGCATTTCTACTCCTGCACGCCTCATCGTTACGATTTAATTCTTAAAAACATGTGAACATGCTTCTCACACTTTCTTCTTAAACTTCACCTACTGTAGGCTAATGCCAAATTTTTAAAGCGAAACAGTATTTAAGCGAAGCTTAAAACTTTTTCGCAAATA
>CAYJHE010000152.1:0-5385 GCA_964369675.1 uncultured Desulfovibrionaceae bacterium
TAAAGCAGGAAAAACAAAATTACAAGGTTTCTTTGTGGGACAAGTTATGAAGAAAATGGCAGGCAAAGCAAACCCTGCTCTTGTAAATAAAGCTCTTGCAAAGCTTATGCAGGATTAATACAGTATACAATGAACACACAAGACACACATAGCGATTATAGCAAGAAAATCTTTGCTGACGTATTTTCTACACTTTACACAAAAAGACCTTACTTGCTTGCCCTTGCGCTTATATTGCTTATGACAGCTATTCGCCTTGTTTTTATAGGCACAAATCAGCTAGACCTTTCCTCTGACGAAGCGCAATATTGGGATTGGTCACGCACATGGCAACTCTCCTACTATTCAAAAGGCCCTCTTATTTCATGGCTTATTGGTTTTTGGACAAATATATATGGTGACACGCAATTTGCAGTACGCCTTGGTGCTGTGGTCAACTCAATTATAGCACAACTCATTATATTTATTGGCATTGCAACACTTTTTAAAAGAGCAAGCTTAGCTTTCCTCGCTCTTTTTGTCGCAAACAGTATGCCTTTATTTACTGCTTCATCTATATTAATGACAACTGACAGCCCGCTTTTACTCTGCTGGCTCACAGCATTTTTCTCGCTCTATTATTTGAGCATAAAGGAATCTCGACTTGCTTATTTCGCACTTTTTGCCGCTATGGCATTAGGCTGCCTTGCAAAATATATGATGTTTGCCTTCTTAGCACTAGCTATACCCTTTCTTATCTTACTCTATTATTTCAAGATGATAGATTTTGCACGCATAAAGAAAATCCTCCTAGTTATGGCACTTGGTGCTGTAGTTGGCTTATTGCCAATCTTTATTTGGAATGCACAAAATAATTGGGTGGGCTTTTTACATGTTTCTAGCCTTGCAGGTGTGACAGGCAAAAAAGCGCAGCAATTTTTTGACCTCCCTGCAGTTCCTGAATTTATAGGCGGTCAACTTGGCATTGCAACGCCTTGGTGGTTTATCATCGCCCTCCTTACTGCCCTTGCCTACGCTAAAGAAGTTTTGGCTAAAAGAAAAGACAGAGATATATTTGTCAATCAAGCGCAAAATGCTTTATCAAAAGAATTGCAAGATATTGATATTTTTAGACAAAAACTAATTCTCATTTCAGGCTTTCTGCCTCTTATGACTGCCTTCTTTCTTTGGTCTTTCCATACAACTATTTATGCAAACTGGCCTGCAATGAGCTATGTTTCACTTATTTTGCTTGCTGCAATGGGGCTTGAAAAGCTTTTAAAAAGCATGCATGAAATGAGTGTGAAGAAAAGAAAGTGGTTTAATATAATGCTTATCACTTCTTGTGTTTTGCCTTTGATAATTTATTTAACTCCCTTTGTGCCTATTCCTGAAATACTCGACCCTACCTTGAGATTAAAGGGCTGGAATGATTTATCAATAAAATTAGAAGAATTGCAAAATTCTTTTGAAGACCCTGAAAAAGTGTTTTATTTTTCTTCTCGCTACGACACAACTGCCTCGCTTTCCTTTTACTCGCCCAAAAAAGAACGCTCCTATGATTCTAATTTCGATAACAGGCTCTCGCAATACGATTTATGGCCTAGTCCAGCGGATAAAGGCGAAGAATTTTTAGGCTATGATGCACTTTATATTAGCAAGAAAACCTATTATCCGCATACATATTTTGAAGAGAAACTTGGTACACTCTTTGAAAAAATAGAAATTATTCCCTATACAACTAAACACAAAAGCGGTAGAGGTGAAGATTTCTTTATTATTAAATGTTATAATTATAATGGAACATGGCCAAAACAATTAAATAATTCTTATTAATCAAGTAACATACTTATTTTTAAAATGAATTTTTGACACTTTGCGCATAGGAATAAAACTTGCATTTATATAACTTGTATTATAGACAAGTGACGTGAGGTAAGAAAAATGTCAGACAAGACAAACACAGATATACAGACAAGTGAGCACACAAGTTCACAAGATACTTACGCAAAAATAGACAACACAGCTGCTCAAGAAAATACTTTAGCTTCTGCAAGTGTAGGCAATACAGACAAGCAAGGTGAGCAAGGTAAGCAAGAAAATACAGAGCAAGCAGCCGACAAAAAAGCAAAGAAGAAAACCAGAGTAAAACAATCACCGCTCAAGTTCTTGTTAAAATTCATATTTTTCTCAATAAATATAGGAGTTGCCCTAGGTATTGTTGCCGTTTATGGCGTTATTCAATGGGCCTCTGCTGACTTACCAAGCATCACAAAGGTCGCTGATTTCAGACCACCTCTTACAACAACAATTCTTGCGCGTGATGGCTCTATCATGGGTGAATTATTCAATGAACAAAGATACTTAGTAACAGTTGACGAATTACCTAAGCATGTTGTGCATGCCTTTATTTCAGCAGAAGACAAGACATTTTTTGAACATCCAGGCATAAATCCTATTGCCATTGTGCGTGCTGCAATAACGAACTTTACCTCTGGCACAACGCAAGGTGCGAGTACAATCACACAGCAAGTTGTGAAAAGACTACTTCTCACACCTGAAAAAACCTATACGCGTAAAATCAAAGAAATGCTCTTAGCTTTTCAGCTTGAAAGGCAGTTAAGTAAGGAAGACATTCTTACTATCTATCTCAATCAAATCCATGTGGGCGGTCGTTCCTATGGCATAGAAGCAGGCGCGCGCTATTATTTTGCAAAGCATGCAAATGAACTCACCGTAGCAGAGGCAGCCTTAATTGCAGGTATATTACCTGCTACAACCCGCTTTAACCCTTATCGCGATTATGAAGCCGCCAGAGAAAGACAAGAATATGTTCTCGGCAGAATGCGTGAAGATGGCATAATAACAGACGCAGAATACGAAGAAGCTTTTTACGAAGTGCCTGTTTTCAAAAAAATGGAACACGCAAAAGTCGAAGGTGCAGAATGGTATCTTGAAGAAGTTCGCCGTCAACTCATAGAACTTTTTTCAGAAGAAAATGCTAAGGCAAATGGGCTTGACTATGGCGTTTATGGCGAGCAAGCAGTTTATGAGCTTGGTCTTACTGTGCAAACAGCCATGGACCCTGCAATTCAGCTTATTGCTAAAAATTCCTTGCGTGAAGGCTTAGAAAAATCAAGCAAAAGATACGGTTGGCAAGGCCCTATTGAAAATATCATGCAATTCCAATTTGCAGCCTATCTTACAGAAAATCCATTCAATCCGTCTGATTTAGAAAATAATCAATGGGTAAAGGCACTTGTAACTAATGTCACCACAAAGGGTGCTGAGGTTGCGCTTGGCAATTACAAGGGCTTTATTTCAGTGTCAACCATGGGCTGGGCAAGAAAGCACAATCCAAAGGTGACTGGCTATGAAGATTCAACTAATATAAAGGATGCAACAAGTGTTTTGAAAGTCGGTGATGTTGTTTACGCACGTTTCAATCCGCCAGCTGTCACAAAGAAAAATCCTGACACGCTCTTGCTTTCTGAAATTACAACGCAAACAACAATACCCCTTGCACTCGAGCAAAAACCGCTCATACAAGGCGCGCTTATTTCAATTGAGCCAAAAACTTCAGATGTTGTAGCCCTGATTGGCGGTTACGAATTTGGTTTAGCCACTTCACACTTCAACAGAGCAACACAAGCAAAACGTCAACCAGGTTCTGCTTTCAAGCCATTTGTCTATTCTGCCGCACTAGACCAAGGTTTCACCCTTACTTCTGAAATCCTAGACGCGCCTATTGTCTTTATAGACCCTTATTCAAGGCAGATGTGGCGACCAGCAAACTTTGACCAAAAATTTGACGGTAGAATGCCCTTTATTACTGCTCTCAAGCGTTCACGAAACCTTGCTACAGTGCGTGTTGCGCAGCAAATCGGCATGGAAAGTGTTATACAAAGAGCAAGAGAACTCGGGCTTCAAGGCGACCTTCCGCCGCACATTGCTGCCTCACTCGGCTCAATTGAGGTTACCCCACTTGAAATGGCAAGAGCTTACACTGCTTTTGCAAATGAAGGTCTTTTATCAAAACCAAAATTTATTCAATCAATTATAGGCCCTTGGGGAAATATTGTTTACAATAACGCAAATGAATACACACAGGCTATCACACCGCAGAATGCCTATCTTATGGCAACCATGCTTGAAGAAGTTGTCAAGTCGGGCACAGGTTCGCAATTAAAGAAACTTGAAATCCCACTTGGCGGTAAAACAGGCACTACCAACGAAGAAATGGACGCATGGTTTATTGGTGTCACGCCAAACCTTGTAACAGCAAGTTATATCGGCTTTGACTGGCCAAAACCAATGGGTCGTGGCGAAACAGGCTCACGCGCAGCTTTACCTATCTTCAAGTCTTTTGCAGAAAAAGCCTTGCCACTCTACCCGCCTGACCTTTTCACTGTTCCAGAAGGCATTTACTTTGTAGGCGATGAAGAAAACGAAGGTTCAGGCATTCCCTTTGCTGAAGGCACTTCGCCAAATACGTCCATTCATGCTCTTTCAAGCGAAAATCAAAGTGCAGACGTAAAGCAGGCTGAAGACTTACTAAAGCAAATATTTTAATTATAAAATTTTTTTCATTAAGGACAAGACATGCAAAAAATAAAGATTATCATCACAGGCGCTTCAGGCAGAATGGGTTCAACTCTTGTAAATCTCATTCTTGCTTCTGAAGACTTAGAGCTTGTTGGCGCAATCGAAAGAGAAGAAGCTCTCTCAAAGCTTTCTCACCTTTCTTCTCTTTGCAAAATATCTTCAAATCCTGATGAAATCTTTGCTGAATTTGCTCATAAAGAAGCTATTGTCATAGATTTCACTTCGCCTGAAAACTCACTTGCAACTTCACGTCTTGCAAATAAATATAAAATAGCGCATGTCATTGGAACTACAGGATTAAATGCCGAGCAAAAGGCAGAATTAGACTCTCTTTCACAAACAAATAGGATATTTGCATCGCCAAATATGAGTATTGGTATTAATGTGCTTCTCAAAGTATTACCAAAACTTACGCAAATGTTAGGTGAAGAGTATGATGTGGAAATGGTAGAATTACACCACAACAAAAAGAAAGATTCACCAAGTGGCACTGCCCTACGTTTAGCTGATTGTCTTGCAGATGCAAAAAACTGGAAGCTTGACGAAGTGGCAAACTACCACAGAGAAGGCATTATTGGCGAAAGACCAAAAGAAGAAATCGGCGTTCAAACCATACGCGGCGGCGATGTTGTAGGTGTGCATACTGTCTATTATATGGGGCCTGGTGAAAGAATTGAAGTAACACATCAAGCGCATTCCAGAGAAAATTTCGCCCAAGGCGCACTGCGCGCTGCACGCTGGATTAATGCACAGCCACTTGGCAAGGTGTATGAAATACTTGATATGTTTGGGGACGTGTAG
>CAYJHE010000153.1:0-5379 GCA_964369675.1 uncultured Desulfovibrionaceae bacterium
TTAAAGGCATGGATTCTCATCTTACAAGTCTCTTTAGAATGACGTGCAGATGCTTCTAGCTCTTTAAACGCAGAGAAAGCTAATTCAAAGCCACACAAACAATTTTAACATGTTGTTTTTTTAAGGAGGGGGAGTTTGAGGGGGAAACTCATTTTTGTCACAAAAATGCGGTTCCCCCTCAAAAAACTCTCTTAAACAAAATACTGTGCTAAATCTTCTAAAGTCTCTGCGCGGCGGATAAGGCGCACATTGCCGTTTTCTTCAATAAGGATTTCAGCTGGTCTTGGTCTTTGATTATAGCTTGAAGCCATGGAAAAACCGTAAGCACCTGCATCAAGAGCTGCAATTAAATCGCCCACTTCTGCAACAGGCAGGTCACGTTTCTTTGCAAGTATATCACCTGATTCGCAAATATTCCCAACTACAGTTTGAAGCTTTCTTTCAGAACTTGCAACTTGCTTGATGACTTCCATATCGTGATGAGAGTCATACATTGCAGGCCTTTGCAAGACATTAAAGCCAATATCAGTACCAATATAGTGTGTTCCTGCATTTTCTTTAATTGCGTGCACTGTGCCAAGAATAAGGGCAGATTCAGCTACAACATACCTACCTGGCTCAATAAAGAATTTGCCCTTGTAGTCATGCTTTTTTACAAAATCTGTGATTGTTTTATCTAATAAAGTTGAGAGCTTGGCTAGGTCAAGTCTTTCTTGCTTTTCATACTTCTTGTATGGAATACCAAAACCACCGCCAAAATCTATCACTTCTAAATCGCTAAAAGTAGGGAGTGAAGCAACAAAATCAAGCATGATTTCTAAAGCATCGATATAATCTTGTGCTTCCATGAAGAGCGAGCCGATGTGCTGGTTGATACCAACTATGGTGAGATTATATTTCTTTGCAATGGCATACACTTGGTCTAAATCTTCCATATTTATGCCAAATTTTGTTTCCTTACCCGCTGTGATAACTTTTTGGTGATGGCCTGCACCCTTGCCTGGGTTTATACGAATCATAGCCTTGTTTGAATATGCATAAGCTTGATTTTCCGGCATAATTTGCCCAAGAGATTCAAGTTGTGAAAGGCTGTCAACACTGATTAAAAGGTCGTTCACAAGCGCGTTTTTCAATTCTTCTTTTGAAACATTATTACAAACATAGAGCATTTCTTTTGAAGTGAAGCCTGCTTTCTTGTTCATAAAAAGCTCACCAGGACTCATTGCATCAACATGCAAACCTTCGGAACGTATGATTTTTAACAGTTCTACATTGTTGTTTGCCTTTGTAGAATAGTCCACATGAAATTGTGGTGAATTTGAAAGACCTTTTAAATCCTTACAGCATTGTCTCAATATTTTTTCATTGTAAACATAGAGAGGTGAGCCGTATTTTTCTACAAGCTCATGCGGATTATTTCCAGCAAAAAAATTAACATCTTTTGTGTAATTCATGTTTTAACCTTTGTAATAATGGAATAAAAATAAGGCAAATATATATAGATATTTGCCTTAATAATGTTTTTTGTTAAAAGCAAAGCTTACTTTTTAAGCCAAGGCATCATGGCACGCAATTCTTTGCCTACAGTTTCGATTTGGTGTTCTTTTTCAATTCTGCGAGTAGCTTTAAAGAAAGCGTTGCCAGTCATAGAATCAGTGATAAAGTCACGCGCAAAAGTTCCGTTTTGGATTTCTGCAAGTACTTTCTTCATTTCTTTCTTAGTTTCAGCTGTGATGATACGCTTTCCTATTCTGTAGTCACCAAATTCAGCTGTGTCAGAAACAGAATAACGCATACGGCTAAGACCGCCTTCATAAAGAAGGTCAACAATCAATTTCATTTCGTGTAAACATTCAAAGTAAGCGATTTCAGGCTGATAGCCAGCTTCAACTAAGGTTTCAAAACCAACTTTGATAAGTTCAGTACAGCCACCGCATAATACTGCTTGTTCGCCAAAAAGGTCAGTTTCAGTTTCTTCGCGGAAAGTTGTTTCGATAACGCCTGAACGTGTACCGCCGTTACCGCATGCATATGCAAGAGCTTTTTGCAAAGCTTGACCTGACGCATCTTGGTAGATTGCAACTAATGATGGCACACCGCCGCCTTCTGTGTAAGTACGGCGAACTAAGTGACCTGGGCCTTTTGGAGCAACTAAGAAAACGTCAACGTCTTTAGGTGGCTCGATTTGTTCGAAATGTATATTGAAACCATGCGCAAATAAAAGAGATTTGCTTGAATTTAGATGTGGTTCAATTTCTTCTTTGTATACCTTTGCTTGGAATTGGTCAGGTAAAAGGATCATGATGAGGTCGGCTTGTTTAGCAGCTTCTGAAACGCTCATTGGGTTGAAGCCGTGTTCTTTAGCAAGTTCGTAGTTTGCGCCGCCTGGACGTTGTGCAACAATAACATTGAGGCCTGAATCGCGAAGATTTTGTGCGTGCGCGTGACCTTGTGAACCATAACCAACTATAGCAATGGTTTTTCCTTTGAGAACATTGATGTCTGCATCTTTTTCATAATAGGTTTTCATCATTAAATCCTTATAAAATGTATTAAATTTATTTTTATTTTTATGTTTAAAGTAAAAATAAAATATTTCCGACAAGGCAAAAGAATAAAAGTATTTTATTCTGCTGTCAAGCTTTGAGAGCTATTAAATTAAAAAAAAAGGAAGCGTGAGCTTCCTTTTTTGAACTAAAATTAAGATATGCCTTACTTCGTTGAAGTGAGTATTTCTAAAAAAACATGTGAACGAAGTGAACATGTCTCTTAATCCTTGTTCGTAGACGTGCTAAAAATGCTAAAAGATATTATATTTTTAAAGCGAAACAGTATTTAAGCGAAGCTTAAAACTTTTTCGCAAATTAAAAAAATAAATTGTCTTCTTTAGCCACGCATATCGCTTAACCGCTCATGCTAAGGTCTCCAAAGGGGATTATCCCCTTTGGTCGCCGAAGGCAAAAAAACAAAATAAAGCTACTTAAACTTTTGCAGCTGTGAGTAAATCTGATGTCATATCAGTTTTTTCCCAAGTAAAGTCAGGGAGTTCACGTCCAAAGTGACCATAGCATGATGTCTTTGAATAAATAGGACGCTTGAGGTCGAGTTTTTGTGTGATATAGTAAGGACGAAGGTCGAATACTTCTTTCACAGCCTTTGTCAAAATTGAATCAGGAATTTCGCTTGTACCAAGTGAAGAAACAAGCACAGAAACAGGATTTGCAACACCTATACAATAAGCAATTTGTACTTCACATCTAGGTGCAAGACCAGAAGCAACTACATTCTTTGCAACATAGCGAGCCATATAAGCAGCTGAACGGTCTACCTTCGAAGGGTCTTTCCCTGAAAATGCGCCTCCGCCGTGATTGCCCATGCCACCGTAAGTATCGTTGATGATTTTACGGCCTGTAAGACCACAGTCACCTTGTGGGCCGCCGACAACAAATCTACCTGTTGTATTGATAAAGATTTCGCAATTTTTTGGGTCAAAATAGCCAGTTGGCTCGAGTGTAGGAATAATAACTTCGTTCTTGATGCCTTCAATAATGTCTTCTTGTGAAACCTTATCAGCATGCTGTGAAGAAACAACAATATTGTTTACACGAATAGGCTTTCCGTCTTGGTATTCAAAAGAAACTTGAGTCTTGCCGTCAGGACGTAAGAAATCTAAAATGCCGTTCTTACGCACTCTTGAAAGCTGTAAGGAAAGTTGGTGTGCCCAATAAATTGGAGCGGGCATAAGTGTTTGTGTTTCATTTGAAGCAAAGCCAAACATCATACCTTGGTCGCCAGCGCCTTGTTCTTCAGGGCTCTTTCTGTCAACACCTTGCGCGATGTCAGGTGATTGCTTGTCAATTGAAGATAAAACAGCACAAGTTTGGTAGTCAAAGCCCATGTCTGATGAATTATAGCCAATGTTTTTGATGGTTTCACGCACAACTTGTGGGAAATCAGCATAGCCCTTTGTGGTGATTTCACCAGCAATAACTGCCATACCTGTTGTGACTAAGGTCTCGCATGCAACACGAGAATCAGGGTCTTGTGCTAGAAGTGTGTCAAGAATAGCATCTGAAATTTGGTCTGCAATTTTGTCAGGATGCCCTTCTGTAACAGATTCAGATGTAAAAAAATAATTTCCTTTGCTTGGTATCATGAGTAAATCTCCCTTGTTTTCGTGATATACAGCTTGTATATCAATATCAAGTTTTAGTAATATAGTTTCGATTTCTTATCTATATACTAAAATGAAAAAAAAGTCTAGTTTCTTTTTTATGATTTTTATTTTGCTTTCGGCGACCAAAAAAACCCGAATAGTGCGCGTTTGATCTATAGTGTATGGCTAAAGCAGTTTTTTTATTTTTTTGCTAACGAAAAAGATATATGAGCTACGCTCATAAATACTTTTTTGTTTTAAAAATTGGAATACTTCTTATATCATACGCAAGCTACGAACAAAGATTAAGAAGCATGCTCACTTCGTTCACATGTGTTTATACTGTGAGTGGCTAAAACTAAAACACCCTCTGAACGAAGTGAAGAGGTTTCCTGCACATTCTTCGAAGATAAGATTGACTTAATTCCAAACTATCTATTTTTAAAGCGAAACAGTATTTAAGCGAAGCTTAAAACTTTTTCGTAAATTAAAAAAAATAAAAAACTGCTTTAGCCACTCACTTCATGTTAACTGCGCATGTAAAGGTTTTTTTGGTCGCCGAAGGCAAAAAAAATATAAATTTGAATGATTTTTAATATTCTTTACATTTATATAAAAAGAGCATAGGCTTTTTACAATAAAATAAAGTGAAGGAAGTATAGTATGCGTCCATTTTTTCAGGGAACTGTTGACACTTTTTGCGCTGCCTATGCTGTTTTGAATGCATTACAAATAACACATGGCATAAAGCCCTATCAGGGAAGAGAATTATTGACAAAACTTCTTTTAGCACTTGCTAAAGATGAGATGATATTCACGCGTATTCTTTGCCTGAAAACTGATTATATAGCGATGACGGATTCATTTGCAGATTGCTGTTCGCAGATGTATCCTATAAAAATAACAAAACCTTTTGAAGGAAAAAGCCCTAGCTTAGATGAATTTTGGCAGGCAATGAAAGACTATTTAGACCCAGATAATCATAAGACAGCTATCTTTCAATTTGAAAAAAGAATAGCCACAGCTGAAAATCCGCTTTTTGCGCATTGGAGCACTGCTTGGGAAATACAAGACACAGAATTTCGCCTTTTTGATTCAAGTCCTGAACTCAATGCAATGAATGTTTTATATAAAGAAAAGTGTTTTTTTGATGTACAAAAAGACTTTCTTGGTGAATACGCGCGTATAAACGTGAATAGTGTGAGATTTATTGAAAAGGCATA
>CAYJHE010000154.1:0-5288 GCA_964369675.1 uncultured Desulfovibrionaceae bacterium
CGTAAGCAGCAAAATCATCTTGCAATTCAATGCTGTCAATACCCCAAACAGAAACGCCCATCAAAACACAGTCATAGCCATCGCCTAAACCTTCTGCTTTCACATCAGACGCACTTTGGCAATCAACTTCATGCCCTTGTGCTTCGATTTCAGATTTCAACATTTGCGCTATTGATTCTGTATTACCTGTTTCAGAACCATAGACAATACGAACTTTACTCATAAGCAATTCTCCTTGAGTTGTTAAGATTGTTATATAAATTAGATTTTACATATATTGTTTTATAAACCTAACTATTGAAGTATAGTTCTCCTTGAATTAGTTGTCAAGTATTTTAAAACTTGAATTATTAGAGCACTTTTCAATAAAATTGAGACAATAAAAAATTTCAGATTTTTCACTAAGCAAGGCGTTGGATTTTTTTAGGATAGGAGTATAGCAAGCCTATATGACTATTCTAAAAAAATCAAACAACGAAGTTTAGGGGGAAATATGGGCTTTTTTAGTCTCGAGTTTAGTGAAAAGTGCTCTAAACAAAAAAAGCCACAAAAAAAAGTGGCTTTTAAAAAAATAATGAGCGAGCTCGTTAAAAATACTTGTCAAAAACTTCTAATTCTTCATTTACTTTTTTCTCTAGTTTTCTTTTATTTTCTTTTTCTTTGATTTCTTTAACGTGATTTTTTCTCAAATTCTTGTATTCACTTTGCCAATTTTCGCAAAATTCTTTATTTGCACGCATAAAGAGTAAGAATTGTCCCATTCTTTTTGTCACCTCAAGTGGAACAACATGCTCAAGCGCGCAAGCAACTTCGTCTGCTTCTTTTTCTTCTATTTTCAAAATTTCTGAAAAGAAGTCTTTATATATTGTATGTCTTTGGCTAAGATCTACACCTAATTCTTTACCTTTATCTGTAAGACGAATCAAGGAATAAGGAGAATATTCTATATATCCTAAGTCTTTAAGGTTTTTCAAGGCAGATGTAATTGTCGAACGTGAAACCTCAGCCTTATCAGCTATAGAGCTTGCACGAGCTGCGCCTTCGTTCGTTTCTTCTTCAAAAATAATTTCAATATAATTTTCTAAAACATGAGAAAGTTTTTTTTCTTCAGACATAGCTATCACCATTTAATCTTGATTAAAATGAAATCTTTAATAAAACCTAGCACAACTTTAAAAAGCATGCAATGTTTTTTTAAAAAAGTTAGTTTTATCAAACTATTCCATAAAAAAACTCCCGAAGGAGTTTTTCTATCTTTTAAAAATTTTATTTCATGCGCGAAGTGATATTATTTCTCACCCAGCGCGCATCAAGCCATTCTGCAGGTTGCACAGGCACTCCACCAATATAAAAAGAAAAATGCACATGGTCACCCACAGCTAAGCCAGAAATACCTGTTGTGCCAATTTCTTGATTTCTTTCCACTATGTCACCTACATTTACATAAATATCAGTGAGGTGAGCATATAAAGAAAAAAGATTTCTGCCGTGGTCTACAATAACTGTGTTTCCGTAAATGCCTAAATAATCAGTATAAACAACCATTCCTCTATTTGAAACAGGAACAGGTGCTCTTGCAACAGAAGCTAAATCAAGGCCTGTATGGTATTGATAGTCAATCTTTTCATTGTTATAGGTGTATGTTCTTGAATCGCCAAAGTCAGCGCGCAAAGCCGAGCGTGGCAAGCGTGTGAAGGTTTCGTTGAACAAGAAAGAAGGTTTTGTGTTTGAAGCAATTTGTTCAATCATCTTCGTATTTTCTACACGAATTTCATTATTTGCACGCAAATAACGCTCTAAAACAGTTCCTTCGCCAGGTGCTATTTTCTTTATTTCTTCTTCCTTCAATTCAAAGAAAGAATCACTGAGTTTCACTGTGTCATCAGGAAAAACCCTATTAGTGAGGTTGACTAAGAGTCTGCTTGAAGTCACATTGCCTGCTCTATCTTCTGCCATAATCATAGGAACATAGTTTGAAGCGTTGAGATAGTAGGGAAAAGGAAAGAGGCAGATATAATTTTCTTGCTTTGCATCTTTATAGGCAGGGAAAAACTTATCTTCTACCATAATGCCTGTCTTGACCACATCGTCAGAAACGTCATACAAAACAAGTCCACTACCACCCCTACGCAAGTTTGGCGCAGAAGAAAGAAGCGCAATCTTTGGTGCTTGCGCATCCATCGTTAGTTCAACTGCAAATCTTGAAATATTGCCATTGAGAAAGTTTGCATAAGAAGCATCTTTTGCAGTCACTTCAATAATAAACTTTCCATCAGGCAATTTTGCTTCTGCCAAATTAAATTCGTGTGTGAATTTTCTCACTCTTGTTGCAAACTTCTTTTCATAAAGAAGCATTGACTGTGTTGCACGGTGTATGCGTATTGTAACAAATTCTAAGCCTGATTGCTCATCTTCAACCGTGAGCGTAAAAGGCAAGTTTGGTGAAATTGCCCTACTCTCTTCAGCACTTGGAGAAAGAGAAACAATTGGTTCTTTTGTGTCATTATACAATAAATAAAGCGCAATGCCACAAATGCCGAGCAAGAAGAAAGTCAATACGACCTTCAAAAAAGTGAAGTTTCTTTTGGGTGCCATAAAATACCTAATCTAAGAATCAATATTTTCTAATAAACTTATAGTTAATCGTAAAAAGTCCGCTTCGGTGAGAATGCCTACAAGCTTTGTACCTGTTGTTACTGGCAAACAGCCGTATTTATGTTTATACAAAATACTTGCCGCTTCTTTTAAAGACTTCTCAGGCTCTATGCAGCACACGTCTGTTCGCATGATTTCTCTAATAACTATGCCCTTTTCCAGTTCTTTTTGTTCGTTATCAGAAATATCCGCTAATTTTGAAATGGTATGAAGAAGCAAATCTCTATGTGTAACAAGACCTTCAAAATTGCCTTTTTCATCAGTAACTGGAATATGTCTGATGTTTGCCATGCTCATAAGCTCGCGCACATCAAACATTGTATCTAACTTTGAGAGAGAAAACACCGGGCTTGACATAATATCTGATACTGTAAACATAAAACCCCCTTCTATTTAAAGATAAAATATAACTGTCTTCATACAGTAAAAATGAGCTATTTTTGCTAACAAGTCAAGCCTTGCAAAGAAAGTTTTTTTTTATTATATTATTTGCACTTGAATGTATTTCAAAATAATATGGAAAAACTATGCCCTACACAAAGAACAGAGTTGCACGCGAAAAAATGGTGCGCGAACAAATTATCGCACATGGAATACAAGACCCCGCAGTAATTGATGCTATGTTGCGCATTCCACGTCATGAATTTATGCCCGAAGCACTCAGGCATTTAGCTTATGAGGCTAAGCCTGTGATGATTGGCGCAGGGCAAACTATTTCACAGCCACTTGTTGTTGCGCAAATGTCAGAAGCTCTTGAAATAAAAAAGGGAATGACTGTACTTGAAGTTGGCACAGGTTCTGGTTATCAAGCAGCTGTCCTCCATGCTATGGGGGCATGTGTCTTCACTGTGGAAAGACTAAAAGAACACTATTTTGAAACAAAGAAGCGTTTTGAAAGGCTTGGTATCTTCGATATTCGCACGCATCTTTCTGACGGAACTTTAGGCTGGGCAGAATATGCCCCCTTTGATCGAATTATTGTTGCAGCAGGCGGCCCTACAGTGCCAGAAGCCCTTATGGAACAATTGGCTGACAATGGCATACTTATTATCCCTGTTGGCGAAGAAAGGCGCGAACAAGAATTAGTGCGTGTGCGCAGGCAAGGCGAGAAGTTTTTTTATAAAGTTCTCAGAAAAGTTTCTTTTGTTGACTTAGTAGGCAAGCAAGGCTGGTAAACAAAGTCATACAATTTTCTCAATCGCTTTTCTTCGAAAATCACATTTTTAATAAATTTAATATATCTTCAAAGCTTAATTTTGTCTTTTTTCCATTAAAGAACGTCTATATTTGACAAAATATTACTTTTATGCTATCTTATATTTAATATATGTGTGCTTATTTTCATATACTTAGCATGGGCGGAAGATTTTAATGAGAAGGCAAATCACTCTTTTAGTTGGAAAACATTTATCAGAATATTCTTTTATCAGAAAGCTAAAGGATATTTCGCATTCGCCCGAAGATCTTACAGATTTACAATTTCGTGAAATAAATACCTTCATCTTGGGCATCACTTCCATCATCATTATTGCTTTTTGCTTATTTGCAAATGTAGCAAATGCACGCCCTGATATTCTTTATCTGCTCACTTTCTTACTTGCGATTAAGTCGACTTCACTTTACGCACTTTATAAAAAGAAACTGTCCGTAAACTTTGTTCAACCAATTTCCATATCTATCCTTGCCTTTCTTGGCTATTATATTCTTATTACAGATAGTTATGATGCTTCAGGTAGCCTTGTTTGGTTTATCATCTTCCCTCCTATGACTATGTTCACTATGGGATTGCATCTTGGCTCACTGGTGAGTTTTGCCTACTTCATTTCTCTTTGCTTGCTTACGCTTACACCCTTAAATTTCCTTATGAACAACTGTTTCGCACAAGAACAGCTCGTTCGCTTTCTCATTGCTTATTTGGGCTCCTTTATCTTTTCTTATTGCACAGAATATGTGCGTCATAAAACAAAATCTGCGCTTATAAACGCCTATAGGCAAAATAAGCAATACGCCTTGACAGATTCTCTCACTGGCCTCAAAAACCGAAGAAGTTTTGACTCTATCATTCCAAACACATTAGAAGAATTAAAAAGTAAGCAAAGTCCCTACACAATCATGTTTCTTGATATTGATTATTTTAAGTCGATAAACGACACCTATGGTCACGATATAGGCGATATTGTCTTGCAACACCTCTCGCAAATACTGCTTTCACAAAAAAATGCCTCTGACTTTGCTTTTCGCTGGGGCGGAGAGGAATTTGTCCTTCTTATGCCAAACCTAAACAAAGAACAAGCAGAACAAGTGGCTGAACGTATAAGACAAGCAATCGAATCAACCCCTTGTAATGTTGATGAAAATTCAATCAGATATACAGCAAGCATAGGCTATTTTACAAGTGACCATACAAATAATATTGAACAAGCAATAAAGCAGGCAGATAAAAATCTCTACACAGCAAAAGCAAGAGGACGAAATCGCACTGTAGGCTCTGTGTAACATAAAGAATGAATGCCCCACGCCACTGAACTAGAAAATCACAAAGCTAAAGCCTTGCTTCTGCTTAGCTTTATACAATTTTTTTTAAAAAACATATTTTTTAGTTGAGTCCTTTTTAAATTTCGATAACATACGTT
>CAYJHE010000155.1:0-5278 GCA_964369675.1 uncultured Desulfovibrionaceae bacterium
TTGCGAAAAAGTTTTAAGCTTCGCTTAAATACTGTTTCGCTTTAAAAATGAGAGTCTTTTCTATAAGTTAAGTGAATCTACGAACGGAGTTTAGGCAGCATGTTCACTGCGTTCACATGTTTTTTAAATAAATCCTTTGAGGTGACTATGACAGACAGTCAAATATTAGCTTTAGAACTTGGTAGTAAGGGTTACACTTGCGCGCAAATTGTGCTCATAGGCACATTAAGGCTTTTAGGCGAAGAAAACCCCCTGCTTGTAAAGGCTATGAGTGCTTTATCACAAGGCATTGCAAATACAGGAAATATGTGCGGTGCTCTTGTAGGTGGTTATTGCATACTTTCTATGTACACAGCCAAGGGTGATGACATCGAACAAGCTTTGAAAGAAGAAGCCCTGCTTTTAGAGGACTTAACAACATGGTTTAATAAAGAATTTCAATATATTAATTGTGATGAACTCCTTGGTGTTGCTAACTGTGTGCCAAGTGAAGGCAATCCATGCCCTGAAAGAAAAATGGGTAATGAAAGTTGCGGTATCATCGTTGCAAAAGTATGGGATAAATGTCTGTCATTACTCACAGAATATAATATAGACCCCTATGAAATACCACAGTCAAATTAAAGGCTTTTATGCAAATACTTGGAAAAACACGTTCTATATGCCCACACTGCTTAAAAAATATTGAAGCAGAAATAGTCAATAGTAATGAAGAAATACAAATACATAAAAAATGTGATGAGCATGGATTTTTTAAAGCTACTTTTTGGAGAGGTAAGCCTTCCTACAATGAATGGGTGAATACACACGCGCCTATGAAGGAAAAAGTGCAGGAAAGAGTGCATAATTATCTTGATTGCCCACATACTTGCGGTCTTTGTGCAAACCACAGCCAAAAAACCTGCACTCTACTTCTTGAATTGTGTGATGAGTGTAATCTGCATTGTCCAGTCTGCTTTGCTGATTCAAAAAACATAAAGAAGAATAATTTCAAATCATTAGACGAGATAAAGCAAAGCATTGACTTTCTTCATTCAAAAGCAAGTCAGGCTATCTTGCAACTTTCAGGCGGCGAGCCAACACTTTACCCGCAATTAATCGAGCTTATTGAATACGCAAACCCCTTGTTTTCCGCAGTTCAACTCAACACAAATGGAATTTTGCTTGCAGAAGATGCAAGTTTAGCGCAAAAACTCAAAAAAGCTGGCTTATCATGGGTTTTTCTGCAATTTGACGGCACTGATGACAAAGTGCATAAGGCGATTCGCGGCAAAAATTTGCAAGAAATAAAATTAAAAGCAATTGAACATTGCAAAGAAGCAGAACTTTCTCTTGTCTTGGTATCTACACTTGTAGCTGGCATTAATGATAATAAGATTGATACCTTACTAGACTTTGCACTCGCTCATTTTCCGCATGTACGCGGTCTACATTTTCAACCAATGACTTTTTCAGGCAGAAATAACCTCACAAAAAATAGAAAACACATCACCCTGCCAGAAGTCATACAAAAAATTTCAGAGCAAAGTAGAGGGCGCGTAAAAATTGAAGATGCCCTGCCTTCAAGCTGCGAACACAGCCTTTGCTCCTTTCATTGTAGATATTATGTCAAAAAAAACCAAGAGCTTGAATACATACATGCAAATAACTCTGCCTGTGATTGTGAAGTATTTGAAAAAGACGATGCGCCGCAAAGAAGCATACAAACAACTATACTCTCGTGGCAAAGTGTTGAGAAAAATATTAAGCAAGCAACTGAAAGTAATGATAAAAACAGCAAACAAAGCCCTCGTGTCTCTAATTCAATATCATGTCCCTCGTCAAATACAGATGCCTTTGACGCATTTATTGCAAGGGCAAGAACAAAGATTTTCAGTATTTCATGCATGGCTTTTCAAGATGCGCATACTCTTGACTTAGAGCGTTTACAAAATTGCTGTGTGCATATCTACGATAACAAACAAGGACTAATTCCCTTTTGTGCATACAATCTCACCTCACTAGAGGGCAAATCTCTTTACCGCAATATATAGGCAAACAATGTCAGACTATTTTCCTAAAACATATAAAACATATAGCAAAATCCCTAATCTTGCCCTTGAAAATTATAGCTTTGACTCAGTGCAGTCTTATGCTTTAGACTTGAAAATAAAGACTTTTTTGGAAAATTATTACCAAACAAAGCTATCTACAAAGCAAGAATGCGAAAAGCAGTTGAATATGTGGCATTATGAAGCCCTTGCTTCAATCTGCCAGTATGCAAAGGAAAATTCCTTATTTTATAAAGATTTGGATATAGAAGATCTTTTCGATATACATAAAGCAAGCGCATTGCCGAATGAAGAAATAAAGAGTAGAATTAAAAACACTATACAAAGACTTCCATTTACACAAAGCTCTGATATTTCAATGCAAAACCATGCCTTTCTTGCTCTTTCTCAAGACGAAGTTCAAGGCATTGTGAGTGTTGAAACTTCTGGAACAAGTAGTAGTCAAAATAAAGCGAAGAAAAAGCAAGTCTATTCCTCACAAAATGACTTTGAAAGCACTATACAATTTTTCTTTTTTGGCATGCAATATATTTTAAAAGATAAAGATGATAAGGTCGCGCTTTTAATTTCAAGCCAAAGAGAAGGTTCAATTGGGCATCTTTTCACCCTTGCTATGCAAAGAATGCAAGTTGCATGTAAAGTTATAGGTTTTTCTACTGATTACAAGAGCTTAGTTGAGGAAACAGTGGAATTTAAAGCCACCTGCCTTGTTGCTCTTTCATGGCATGTGCTCAAATTTTCTTCCTATATAAAGGAGCATGCAATAAAGCACTGCATCAAAAAAGTACTACTAAGTGGAGACACTGCATCAAAAGCCTTAAAAAAAAGATTAGCACAAAACCTCTCTTGCGAAGTTTTTAATCATTATGGCATCACTGAAACTGGCTTTGCAGGCGCAGTTGAATGCGAGCAACACAAGGGCATGCATGTGCGCGCTCTTGACTTATATCTTGAAATTATTGACGATAAACTAAAGCCTGTGAATGATGGTGAATTTGGCGAAGTAGTTGTGACAACACTCACGCGTGAAGCAATGCCTCTTATCCGCTACAGAACAGGCGATAGAGGCAGGATTTTACCAAGACTCTGCACTTGCGATTCCTTTGTTCCTCTTATTGAAATTGAGGGAAGAATGAGCCAAGGTGTTCAGATTAATAGAGAAATTTTTTTACATCTCACTGATTTTCAAGACTTCTTTTTTAACCATGCAAAATTTGAATGCATCGACTTTAATATATGCCTCTATAATGACACACAAAGCGATAGCTCTCTACTTATTGTAGGCATTGAAACAGTGCAAGACATTGATAACAATGAAGAAAAACTCAAAGAATGCGAAGAAGATTTTATCTCTTATTTTAAATTAAAGCTTCTGCCTTATAGAGAAAAAAACAATATAATTACAGAAAAAAAAGCTGAAAACTCAGTTCAGTATATATATTTTTGTTCTCTTCATTTCTATAATGAATTAGTATTTGAACAATGCAAGACAAACACAATGGAAAAAGAAAATCTGCCTTGTGATAATGTTGATAGTTTTGACGCTTTCATACAAAAAGATAAGCAGGCAACAAATCTAAACACAAAGAAAATAATCCACTTTGCACAAGGCAATTTCTCTGATAAAGTTAAAAGTATAAGGGGCTAATATGAAACAAGTAATTTTTCTTATGCGCCACGCTCACATAGACACTAATGCATGCATGATTGGCAGAAAAGACCTAGACTTATCAGCCTTAGGCATAGAGCAGGCAAGCTATTGGCGCGAAAGGCTTAAAGATATACATTTTGATGCAATCTATACAAGCCCGTTAAAGAGAGCCATTCAAACAGTTGAAATAATAAAACAATATCAAAGTTATTATAAAGTTGAGGATTTAAGTGAAATTTCCTTAGGTCTTTGGGACGGCATGAAAAAAGAGGAAATTAGAGAAAAATATCCTCTTGAATGGCAAAGAAGAGGAGAAGATTTTTATACTATTCCTGCATTACAAGGTGAAAGTTTTTATGAAGTAGAAAGAAGAGTCTTGCCTGTTTTCTATCAAATCTGTCATAAAGAAGCTAAAAGCATAAAAAACAAAGCAAAGCATATACTTATTGTCACACATCAGCTTGTCAACCGTCTCATACTTGCTGATATTTTAAAAAGAGAAAAAACAAAACTCTTTGATATTCCACAAGATTATGCTTGTATAAACCAAATTGAAATGGACACGCAAACACACTTTCTGACAAAAACTGACTACTTTCTTCCTCTACTTTAAAGTAAAGATTGCCCTTTATCTGTATTTAAATTTTTTAAACAATAAAACAAAAGCTCCTTGCTTTAGTCAACTTTAGCAAGGAGCTTTACTTATATCTAGGGAGATATATGGGTTTATTTATAGTTAATACATTGTATTATTACTATAAAATTTCATTTAGGTCGTGCAATTCGTAATTGAAAGCTTCTGCAACGCCCTTATAATAAACATTTCCGCCATAGGTATTTATGCCTTTTGCAAGAGCAGCATCGTCTTGACAAGCTTCTTTCCAGCCCTTGTTCGCAAGAGCAAGCATATACTTCATTGTTGCATTTGTGAGTGCAAAGGTAGAAGTTCTTGCAACCGCGCCAGGCATGTTACCAACACAATAATGAATAACACCGTGTTTCATGAAAACTGGATTATCATGGTATGTTGCGCCATGCGCTGCACAGGTTTCAACTGAACCGCCTTGATCGATTGCAACATCAACAATTACAGCACCTTTCTTCATAGTTTTAACCATTTCTTCAGTCACAAGCTGCGGTGCTTTTGCGCCAGGAATCAATACTGAACCGATAACAGCATCAGCATGTTCAACACTTTGTGCAATATTTAAGCTATTTGAGAAAAGAGTTTGCATTTGATTGCCAAAAATATCATCAATATAACGTAATCTTTCGATATTATTATCTAAAATCGTAACACGCGCGCCTAAACCAACAGCCATTCTTGCCGCAGCAATACCAACAATACCTGCGCCAACAACAACAACTTCAGCAGCAGGAGTACCTGCAACGCCGCCAAGAAGAATTCCTAAACCATCGTATTTCTTTTGTAAAAATTCTGCTGCAACTTGAGTAGCCATTCTGCCTGCAACTTCTGACATAGGCGCAAGAAGAGGAAGTGAACGGTTAGGAAGTTGAACAGTTTCATAAGCAATACCAATAACTTTCTTTTCGATAAGTGCTTTTGTGAGTTTTG
>CAYJHE010000156.1:0-5240 GCA_964369675.1 uncultured Desulfovibrionaceae bacterium
TGTTCACATTTTTAAAGCGAAACAGTATTTAAGCGAAGCTTAAAACTTTTTCGCAAATAAAAAAATAAATAAAATGCTTTAGCCACACTCTATATCTTAACCGCTCATACTAAGGTTTCCAAAGGAAATTATTTCCTTTGGTCGCCGAAGGCAAAAAAAATTCTCATTGAAATGTACTCTCATTTATGCTTGACAATAAGCCTTACAAGCATACAATAACTTCCACCACACTCTTTTTAGGGGATTTATATGCAATTGAGCCAAGTTATCATTAATTATGTTCGTCCATCAGAAATTGACCAAGAGTTTCAAAGACGCACCTTTCTTTTTCTTTTTATCCTCACTTTTGCTCAAATTGTTTCCTATCAAGCGTGGCAAACACTATATACAAACTATGTAGTTGAAGTATTAGACTTAAATGCTGCACAAAACGGTATAGTGCAATCTATACGCGAGCTACCCGGCTTACTTGCTATTTCTGTGCTTCTTTGGCTTAAGTTTTTTAGAGAAGAGACTATGGCTGTTATTTCCGTACTCTTTCTTGGGATTGGCGTAATGCTTACAGGCATGTTCCAGTCTTATTCAGGCATACTTTTAACCACATTTTGTATGTCTATTGGTTTTCATTATTTTGAAACAATAAACCAATCCATTTTACTGCAATCCTTTTCCACAAAGGTAGCTCCCTTAGTTTTTGGAAGATTGCGCTCTATTTCAGCCTTAGGAACTATCTTTGTATCTCTTTTACTACTCTTTATTGTTTCACAATTTGACTATTTTCATATCTACCTTGTAACAGGTTTCATTGGAATCATTGGCGCATGCGCTGCTCTTTATAAAAAACCTGACCTCTCCATTTTGCCTACTGTGCAAAAGAAAAGCCTTGTTTTCAAAAAGAAATACTGGTTATTCTATATTCTCACCTTTTTATCTGGTGGAAGAAGGCAGATTTTTACCATATTTTCTCTCTTTTTATTGGTAGAAAAATTTGGCTTTTCTGCAACTATGGTTACCTTTTTATTTTTAGTTAATAATACAGTTAATTTCTTTTTGAACCCACTTATTGGTAAACTTATAAATATCATGGGCGAAAAGAAATTGCTCACGCTGCAATTTGGCCCTGCTATCTTTATATTCTTAGGTTACGCCTTTTTGGAAAATGCCTATATTGTTGCATTTCTTTATATATTAGATCAATTTACTTTTTCATTTAATATTGCAGAAAAGACCTTTTTCCAAAAAATGGGCGACCCTGAAGACATTTCGCCTTCAATGGCAGTGAGTTTCACCATTAATCATATATCTGCTGTAATTGTCCCTGTTATTGGCGGCGCACTTTGGCTTATAGACTATAAAATCCCCTTCTTCATTGGTGCTGGGCTTGCTATTGTTTCACTTTTCTTGGTTCAGTTTATAGACAGTGAGATTGAAAAAGCAAAAGCAGCACGAAGTATTGAAAATAGTGCTCTTTAATAAGATTTTTGAAGATTAAATTAAAAAACTCATAGCTTAGCTATGAGTTTTTTGTTTTCTATATTTTTTAATATAATATCTATACAGGCTGATGTTTTAGGTTAATTCCGTCAACAACAAAGCAAGTATGCTCTGCTATATTTATAGCACGCGATGCTATTCTTTCAACTGAACGAGAAATAAGAATATAGGACAAGGCAACGCGCGGGTCGATTTCATTTGAGTGCAATGCTTTTGTGCAAAATTCGATTGCAAGAAAGGCAAGTTTTGAGATTTCATCGCTTTGCTGACGTAAATGCTCAGCAACTTTCGTATCTTTATCTCTAAACGACTGTATTCCTTCATCAAGTAAAAGTAAAGCTTTCTTGTATAATTCAACAAGAGGTGCAGGCACTATGTGCGCATTTTGTTCTTTAAGAGAAAGAATATTATTTGCTATATTAACAGATTCATCGCCAATTCTTTCTAAATCAGCAACTAAGCGCACTGTTGAAATAAGCAAGCGCAAGTCTGATGCAACGGGCTGTGTGCGCGCAAGAATGTTTAAAGTAGAAGCATCGATTTCTAATTCTAAATCGTCTATTTCAGATTCTGTATTTGCAACATTTTGTGCTAAATCAATATCTAATGTTTCTAAGGCCTTAACTGAATTGCTAAAAGCCTGCTGACTTTTTGCAGCCATAAATAGCACTCTTACTCTTAAATCGTCTATAAGCACTTGAATATGACTTTCTATATGGGATTTAATGGATTCCATAGATTTGAACTCCTTTTTTTATCTATTTATTAAAATTAAGTATTATTTTATATTTTGCAAGAACAAATTTAAGTATCTTTCTAGGGTGTGTTTCCAAATTCAAAGATTTTGTGAATTTTACAACGAAAATGGATTTTTTGCGGAATGGAGTGTATAAAATAATACTAGCCTTGCGCAAAAATGACATTTTTCGGCAGTAAAAACGCAAAAGAATGAATCTGAAGCATACCCTAACCGAATCTACCTGTTATATAATCCTCAGTTTGCTTCAAACTTGGATTTGTAAAGAGCTTATCTGTAGAAGAATATTCAATTAATTTACCCATATAGAAGAAAGCTGTATTATCAGAAACACGCGCTGCTTGTTGCATATTGTGTGTCACAATAATGATAGTGAGTTGACTTTTTAGCTCGTGTATACCCTCTTCAATATGCTGTGTTGCAATAGGGTCTAAGGCAGAAGCAGGTTCATCCATAAGAAGAACTTCTGGCTCAACAGCAAGTGCACGCGCTATACAGAGGCGTTGTTGCTGTCCGCCTGAAAGCCCTAAAGCAGAAGAATGCAGACGATCTTTAACTTCATTGAACAAAGCCGCACGCTTGAGTGAATTTTCAACTTTATCTGCTATATACATTTCATCTTTAATGCCGTTCACGCGTAAGCCATAGGCAACATTTTCAAAAATGGTTTTAGGAAATGGATTTGGTTTTTGAAAAACCATACCCACACGTCTGCGCAGGTCTACACAATCTTTTGCTTCGAGTATGGATTCATTATCGAGCAAGATTTTTCCTTCTGTACGAGTGCCTGGAATGAGGTCATTCATACGGTTTAGGCAGCGTAAAAAGGTAGACTTACCACAACCAGAAGGCCCAATTAAGGCCGTTACTTTTTTATCAAAAAATTCTAAATTGATGTCAAAAAGCGCTTGGGATTGACCGTAAAAGAAGTTCAGATTTTTTGCTTCTATTTTAATTTGTTCAGCCATGGAATCTCCAAAATCTATTGTATTGTATTTATAAGTTTCTTATTATTTATTCTAGTTTTTATAGCATAAAGAAATGTATTATACTTCTTTAGCATAGGGTAGAAAAAATTTAATTGTCGCACCGACATTTTTATTCGTGTCTATCAAAGCTTTATACCTAAAAAGCGCGTGAATAGAACCATAATACTTTTCAACTATGTGCTTACAAAGTGAAAGCCCAAGTCCTGTTGAAAAATTTTCTTGATTACATCTATGCTTTTCCACTCTGTAGAAGCGCTCAAAAACCCTTGCCATATCGTCTTCTGGAATACCTACACCAAAATCTTGCACATAGATAGCGCATTGATTCTGTGCACTTTCGCTAAACAAAACAATTTCAGAATCTTGCGGTGCATAGCGAATTGCATTTTCAATAAGATTTCTAAAAACTTGGCTAAGTCTGTCTGCATCTATAGCAAGCAAAGCTTTCATTTCTAATTTATTGACAATTCTCACTTGCTTTGCGTCTAAAAGAGCCTGACATTCTTCTAAAGCGATATTTAGTCCTTGCTCTATTGTTGAAGATGTTTTTTCTTCTAAGGCAACATCTTGCTCATTTTCAATAATAGATAAGGAAAGCAGGTCTTTAACTATTCTATCTAAATGTTTAGAATTTTTTATTATTACTTGAATAAAATTATTTGCAATTTGCTTGTTGAGCTCTTCTTCTTTCAAGAGGTCATTAAGAGTTTCAGCATAACCTTGTATAGCAGTTAAAGGCGTTCTTAATTCATGCGAAACATTTGCAATCAAATCGCGTTTTATTTCAATGAGTTTAGCTATTGCTGTTATGTCGTGAAAGACTAAGACAAGTTGTATATCAGGCTTAATTTCTGCAATTTCTCTTGGTTTAGAGAGATTAATCTGAAAAACCTTGCCATGTATAGAGTGTTGAAAGGAATAAGCTTGTTTCTTAGATTGCATAATATGCTGTATGGCTTTTTCTAATTCGGCATCACCAAAAACTTCTAATGGCAACTTGCCTTTATACTGCTGCAAAAAACTTTGTATAGAAGAAGTTTTTTGGAATAAGTCTGGTAATAAGTCAGCAAAGGTAGAATTGATTTTTGAAATCATACCCTTCTTATCGAGCACAAGCACACCTGAATTTATGTCATCCAGTATATTTTCTAAGGTGGCTTTTTGTGTAATCATGTATCTTAATTGATTATTCACTCTTGTTGCCATTTCTGAAACTGCGCTAGACAATTCTTTAAACTCTGGCTTTGGAGGTAATAAAAGTTTCAATTCGGTATTCTTACAAGCAGTATTGTCAACCACTCTTTTCATCTGCTCAATTGCAGTTGAAAGTCTTTTAGTAAAATACCTTGTCATAAGAAAAGCAAAAGTCAAAACAACTAAGAAGGCAAAGGCAAACAGAGAAAACAATGTGCCCATCTTATTTGATATAGCAGTTGTTGGAATAGCTAGACGTAAGAAACCAGCTGGAAAAGCCTTTGTTTCTTGTATTTTTTGTGCTGTATAGACAAATTCAAGTCCAAGTGTATCACTATATCGTGCGTATGAACCCATACCAAAATTCTTTGCTTCAAGCACTTCTGGCCTGTCAGAATGGTCGTCCATCTTTGCTATATCCTGACTGGCAACACCAGTATCAAACAAAACTGTGCCGTCATCAGCAATATAAGTAATTCTCACGCCTTGAGAAAAGTCGCGTAAAACATTTTCAGTTTGCTCTTTTGAAATATTTGCGTTTGTAACAAAGATTTCACCAAGCAATTCACTTTCACGTTCACTTGCCAAGGTAAAGTCTTCTAAGATATACATGTGCACAGTATTCCAACTAATACCAAGAGGCAGAGCAATACCAAGAATAAACACTGCAATAAAGGAGATAAAAAGCTTTTTCTTCATGATATATTACTTATACTTACGGTTTTGTAGTCTGTCGCGAATAAAGATTGCTATAAGGTTCATACCCAAAACAAGGATAAGAAGCACTAAGGCAGTTCCGTATTGCA
>CAYJHE010000157.1:0-5191 GCA_964369675.1 uncultured Desulfovibrionaceae bacterium
TTAAAGCGAAATAGTATTTAAGCGAAGCTTAAAACTTTTTCGCAAATAAAAAAAAGAATAAAATGCTTTAGCCACTCAATACAACTTAACCGCGCATGCTCGGGTTTCCAAAGGGGGCGTGCCCCTTTGGTCGCCGAAGGCAAAAAAAATAAAATTTAATAAAAAAATTAACTTGCTTTTATTTTTCAAATGCTATATTTTCTTCGTCTAGGTCAATAAACCTATACAGTATTTTTTAAAACGAGGGGGTGATTTTAATGCCAGGAGTATTTCTTACAGAGGACGAATATAATTTCGACATCGCTCTACGTCGCTTTAAAAAACAAGTAGAAAAAGCAGGTGTACTTTCAGAAATGAAAAAACGCCAACACTATGAAAAACCAAGTGTTATGCGTAAGAAGAAAAAAGCTGCTGCTCGCAAACGCTTACTTAAGAAAATGCGTAAAAGCAACCAAGCTTAATTCTACACCTTAGTTTGACCTCTTAGTCTAAGCTCTTAGTCTAAGCTACGACAAGCGAATACAATAACCCAGCTTTCATATATTATATATATCCGGCTGGGTTATTTTGATTTTTACCACTTCAAAACAACATTACACATTTATGCAACGTACTCTTATAGCACTTGAATTTGATAAAGTTTTAGAAAAATTTTCTCATTACTGTATTTCTCAATCAGCAAAGCAAAAGTCTTTGACTCTTTTGCCCTACCTCAGTGCCTATGGTGAAGAAGCACATTCGCTAAAATATAATCAAAATCTCTTTTTTGAAGCAAAAGACTGGCTTGCTCAAACACATTTCAAACTCACAGCCTTCCCAGAACTAAATGCCATATTAGACCATCTTTCTTCTTCACACCCTTTCTTAGATGTAGAAGCTTTTTGGGCTGTCAAAGAAACACTTTTACAATTAAACAAAGTACTTGAATCAGTTGTTGAGCACAAGGCAAACTCTTCTACACTCATGCATTTTACGCATGACAAAAGCTTTCCACAAGAACTTTTTGAACATTTAACTCGCTGTATAAGCGATAATGCCACAATTAAAGACAATGCCTCACCTGCACTTCTTCTTTTACGCAATGAACTTCGCTCACTCAACCAAAGCTGCACGCGAAAAGTAAAAGAAGCAGTAAGTGAATATAATATCGCGCATTATCTTCAAGACGACTATATTGCCCTTGACTCCGACCGCTATGTTTTACCATTAAAAGCCAATTTTAAAGGCAGGTTACAAGGAATTATTCACCACTATTCCAACACAGGTGAAACAGTCTTCTTTGAACCTCTCTTCCTAGTTGAAATAAACAATAGAATACAAGAACTTAAGCAAGAAGAACGCGAAGAAGAAAGAAAGATTCTTCTCATGCTCACTTCTCTTTTGATAGAAAATAAAAAAGTACTTGCCGATGCGTGGAATCTCTTACTTGATATTGATATTTTGCTTGCGAAACTTTCTTTAGCAGATGCCTATAATGGGCATTGCCTTGTTATGCAAGACAAAGCATCTTTCATGCTTCCAGAGGCAAAACACCCTCTACTTGCTCTTGAAGCTGTCAATAATAAGAAGCTCAATATCAGAGCTTTAGACATACATTTACGCGAAGAAGAAAGAGTGCTTGTAATAAGCGGTGGTAATGCTGGCGGTAAGACAGTGTGCTTGAAAACCGCAGGCCTTATCATACTCATGACTCTCGCAGGTCTGCCTGTGCCTTTAGCGCAAAACGCAAGCCTACCTATTATAGAAAGAGTGCATGCCTTTATTGGTGATGAACAAAGTTTAGATGACCATGTTTCTACTTTTACAGGGCAAATCAGACATCTTTCACGCGTTTTTGATGAATTGAATGATAAATGCCTTGTTTTACTTGATGAATTTGGTGCAGGCACCGACCCTGCTCAAGGCGCTGCCTTAGCGCAAGCTGTTATAGACGGCATGCTTGAGAAAAAGGCTTACACACTTGCTGCAACACACTTTCCAGCACTTAAAACCTACGCACTTACACATAATTATGTGCGCGCAGCTTCCATGCTTTTTGAAGCAAGCACAAAAAAGCCTATCTTTTCTATTGCTTACGACCAAGTGGGCGCGAGTATCGCTCTTGATGTTGCAAGGGAGCACGGCTTGCCTGAATATATTCTTTCAAAAGCCGAGCAATACATGCTTGTAGGCGGCGAAGATATGTCTAAGATTGTTGATACCTTAAATGACTTAGCAGTGCAGAGAAAGGAAGAATTAGACACACTCAAAAAAGAGCAAGCTAAGGCTTTAGAAAAGCAAAAGCAAGTGCAGACTAAGTTTGAGCAAGAAAGACGTAAACTTCACGATGAAGTGCGTGAACTTTCAAGAGAATTAATGCATGCATGGAAGGAAGGCAAGACAAGCGCAAAGCAGTCCATGAAAGAAATGGCAAAGCTACGCGCAAGCTTAGTCCCTACTGATATGGAAGAGAAAAAAGAACTCAGCAAGGAAGATTTAAAAATCCATTTTGAGCAATTAAAACAAAAAGATACAGTCCAATACCTTCCATGGAACAAAAAAGCCCTTGTGCTTGAGGTAGACGCAAAAAATAAAAAAGTAAAGCTTGATATGAATGGCGTTTCACTTTGGGCAAGTGCTAAGGATATTTCACTTTCTGCTTCAGCAAAGAGCGAAGAAAACACTTCAACAAAGAAAGCACAAAACCAAAAAGCAAGCTTGGCAAAAGCTAGCGAAGAAATGGTGCGCAGAACCTGCGACATACGCGGCAAAAGAGCTGATATAGCTATTATTGAGCTTGAAACATTCTTGGATAAGTCCTTACTTAATTCAGTTGATATAGTTGAAATTGTGCATGGCAAGGGCACAGGGGCACTTCGCAAATCTGTGCATGAATATTTACGCACTTCAGCCTTTGTCAGCCATTTTGAAAAAGCAAACGAAGACCAAGGCGGCGATGGAATGACCCTCGCTTACTTAAGATAGATATATGGGCATGTTATGGACAGTAAAGAAGCTATACAATTGATAAAAACGCGCATACCTATTGCCGATTATATCAGACGTTATATAGAACTCCGCCACAAAGGCGGCTCTTTAGTTGCGCCTTGCCCCTTTCACCAAGAAAAGACCCCCTCCTTTCATGTAAATGAAGATAGAGGTTCTTTTTATTGTTTTGGTTGCCAAGCAACTGGTGATATATTTGAATTTTCCATGCGCGTAAATGGCTACGATTTCAAAGAAGCTCTTCACAATTTTGCAGAAGAACTTGGCATTTCTCTTAGCTACAATAGAAATAGTACTGAAGACAAGAAGGCGCAAATACAAAGAAAACTCAAAAGCGATGGCATAAAAATGCACCAGCTTGCTGCTGCCCACTTCAAGGCTAATCTTAAAAAACAAGAAGCAAATATTTGCAATAATTACATAAAAGAGCGTGGACTTTCTGATGAAATATGTGAAAAGTTTTCACTTGGTTACAGCCTTGATTCTTGGCAAGATTTAGCAAATCATCTAAGCAAGGCAGGATTTCGCGAGCAAGATTCGATTGAATGTAATCTTTTGTCACAAAGTAAAAATACATCAAGAGCTTACGATAGATTTCGCAACAGATTAATGTTTCCAATTTATTCGCTCACAGGACAAGTTGTTGCCTTTGGCGGCCGATACATTCCACAAGAAAATCCGCAACAAAATCAGCAGGCTGCCCCTTCGCAAGAAGCTAAATACATCAATTCCTCTGACACTATTGTCTATAAAAAGGGCGACCACCTCTATGGTCTTTATCAAGCAAGAAAGGCAATAGGGCTTAACCATACAGTATTATTGACAGAAGGTTATATGGACGTCATCACCTTACATCAATTTGGTTTTGAAAATGCTGTAGGCGTGCTTGGCACTTCGCTCACACAAATGCAAGTGAAAAGGATTTCAGGTTTTTGCAATAAAGCTGAACTCTTATTTGACGGCGATAATGCAGGCAGAAATGCCGCATTTCGATCCGCGCAAATGCTCTTGCTTGCAGGTTTAGAGTGCAAGGTTATTTTATTTCCTGAAAAAGAAGATATAGATTCGCTCCTACGTCAGGATCATGGGCTTGCAAACTTTGCCACGCTTCGTGAAAAAGCCGAAGACGGCCTCTCTTTTTTGATACGCTTTAAAAAAGCGCAGTCTTTAAAAGAAGCTATAGTATGGGCTAAGGAATTTTTAAAATCTGTGCAGCTTCCTGAAATCATAAATCGTTATGCAAGTCAAATTGCAAATGAATTAGGCATAGACGAAGCAGAAATCCGTTTACAAGTAAGAAAAAGCACAAAAAATTTAACCGCAACAACAAACTCTCAACACACTGAAACTAAAACATTTTTTGATAAAAATACGGCTCACACACAAAGTAAAAGTGTGAACAATTCAGATTTTTTTCAAGAAAAGGACTTGCAAAGAGACAGATTAATCCTTACCTTTGCAGTAAGGTATATTGAAAGTATACCAAAGTTACAAGAATTAGGTGTTGATTTTATTTTGAAATCAACTTTTGCTAAGGACTTTTGGGAGATTCTCTCTCAAAACATGAGCGAAAGTGTATTTAATTTGTTAAACTCTCAGCAAAAATCTTTTTGGCTTCAATGCAAAGAAGGCTCGGCTCCTCCCTGCAATGATGAAGAAGGGGAGTTTTTTGCTATAAAAACACTTGTGGAGAATTACCAACTACAAGCACAAAAACTGTCTATAAGTGCTGCTTTAAGGCAAGGCAAACCCGATTTAGAGACGCAGGACGAATATCTTTCTGCCTATCTTGAAGAAATAAAGGCCACGCACAAAGCACACAAAAATACAAAGTCTCATTCTTGATATTTTCATAAACATTTGGCACAACACAAAAAATAATACATACTGCAAGAACAGTAAACACAAAAGCCGTTAAGTCCAAGTCATATGAAAAAACACATAAAGAATGAAGCGCTTTTTTACGTTTAAAGTATTTTAATAATTTTCTATTATTAAAATACTTTAAACACTTCACTGGCACAAGGTGACATTGAAGTGCAAAAAGCAAGAATAGGTCAGGCTTAGCCTGCCGTAAATGATTGCTTTTTGATATATAATTTAGGTTAGAGCAGGTTCAACTATTAAGAAACTGCTCTAAATAAATTTATACTTGCAACATTTTCCTTTAGGAGAAAGAAGTGAATACAAACCTTAAAGAACACAT
>CAYJHE010000158.1:0-5176 GCA_964369675.1 uncultured Desulfovibrionaceae bacterium
CTCAATTAGAAAAAGTCCCTTATATGCTTGTTATTGGGGATAAAGAAATGGAAGACGCGGGTGTGAATGTTCGTCCACGAATTGGCGATAATCTTGGTTTCTATACAAAGGAAGCCTTTGCAGAATTCATACTTGCAGAATGTCTTGAACCTTTTAAAACTGGAGGAATGAACTATCGCTTCGCCTAATGTAAAACCACGAAAAGATGTACCACAAGATGGTGTTCGTCGTAACGAACAGATTCGCGCAAGAGAATTGCGTGTGATTGGAGCTGATGCAGAACAGTTGGGAATTTTGCAAAGAAACGATGCCTTACAGATGGCAAAAGAGCAAGGTCTTGATCTTGTTGAAGTTTCACCAAATGCAGAACCACCTGTTTGTCGTATCATGGATTATGGCAAGTTTAAATATGAACAACAGAAGAAAAAGCAAGAAGCTAAGAAAAATCAAACTGTTGTGCAGATTAAAGAAATCAAAGTCCGACCAAAAACAGACGATCATGATTACGAAACAAAGGTACGTCATATACGCCGTTTCTTAGAACAAGGCGATAGATGTAAGGTTTCTGTATTCTTTAGAGGACGTGAAATCGTTCATAAAGACCGCGGAGAAAGCATTCTTGACCGCATTATTGAAGATACAAAAGACATTGGCAAAGTAGAGCAAGAAGCCCGCGCAGAGGGCAGAGTTTTACAAATGCTCTTAGTACCATTAGTAAAGAAATAAATTTTTTGAGGGGGGAACCGCATTTTTCTAAGAAAGGGGCTTAGCCCCACATGCGTTTCCCCCCTCAAGTATCACCATAATGGTGCCCTCTCCTTAAAAAGTAAAGGTAAATGAGCTTTGACTACTTATAAGTTGATTTACAATTAACAAGGCTTAATAGCCATTCACAACTTCAACTACCTTCTTCACTTCTTCATCTGTCATGACTGGGCTTATAGGTAAGCTAATGACTTCGTCATGGATTTTTTCTGTGATGGGCAAGCTGTAATTATTCCATTCGCTGTATGCCCTTTGTTTGTGCGGGGCAGTTGGGTAGTGAATAAGTGTTTGGATGTTGTTCTTAGTCATATATTCTTGAAATGCTTGACGATTATCTGTTCTAACAACAAAAACATGCCACACATGCCCTTCTTCTTTATGAGCAGTAGGCAGTGTGATTTTTTCATTATTAATCTGCGCACGATACATTTTTGCTATTTCTCTTCTGCGCATATTATCCTTATCAAGACCTTTGAGCTTTACATCTAAGACAGCGGCTTGCAATTCATCAAGGCGTGAATTTACACCTTTATACAGGTTTTCATATTTCTTATGCGAACCGTAATTTGCAAGGGCTTTCAATTTAAGATAGAGCTCTTCGTCATTTGTTGTGATAGCGCCGCCATCGCCAAGACAGCCTAAATTTTTACCCGGATAAAAAGAAAAAGCAGAAACATCACCTAGATTGCCCACTCTTTTGCCTTGATAATACGCGCCGTGCGCTTGGGCTGAATCTTCAATGATTTTGAGATTATACTTTTGAGCTATTGCCCAAATCTTTTCCATTTCTACTGCTTGTCCGTAGAGGTGAACTAAAAGAATTGCCTTTGTGTTTGGCGTGATTTTTTCTTCTATTTTATCTACATCTATATTGTAATTTTCTAAACAAGGTTCTACTAAAATGGGTGTACAGCCATTTTCTGAAATAGATAATATTGAAGCAATATAGGTGTTTGCAGGCACAATGATTTCATCATCTTTTCTAAAGCCATAGGCTCTGATAATGAGTGTGAGCGCATCAAGACCATTTGCAACACCAAGAGCAAACTTTGTTCCGCAGTATTGCGCAAAATTCTTGCAAAATTCTTCGTTTTCTTTGCCGCTTAAATACCAGCCTGAATCAAGTACAGACTTTATTTTTTTGTCAATTTCTGTTCTGTATATTTCGTTTATCTTATGTAAGTCTAAGAATTGTATCATAATTTTATTTTCTCAAGATTTATTTATTCTTTTCAGTTACTTCTTTAATAAAGTCGTCATAGTCTCTGATATAGTCAGTGCTGTCGTAATGCTCAGAAGCAAGCACCATAACTATGCAGTCAGGGGAAAAATTGGTAAATTCACCCCAAACATTCGGCTTTATATAAAGTCCTTGATTTGGAGAGTTTAAGGAAATAGTTTTTCTTTCCTTGCCATTGTCAATTGTGAAATCGCAAGAGCCAACAAGACTCACTACGACTTGTTCTAACTTTCTATGCGCATGTCTTCCGCGTACAGACTTTTCTGCTGTAGCCCAAATATAGAAAACCCTTTTTATTTCAAAAGGAAAGTCTTCGTTTTTTTCTAAAGCAACTAAGTTGCCATCGTGTTCGGCATGTACTTTAAAATTCAATAACATATACATAATTTACTCCAGATATATCAATAGTTAACAGTTTTATTTCCAAGTGCTATCATTCTCGCCTATGCGTATATACTTCATATAAGTATAAAAAGCATGATGTGTTGCCATAATAAAGCCAGCTTTGCCGTCTAAAAAGCCTTTTTTAAAGAAATATATGCGCAAAAAGCCCCATAAGGCATGAAAAAGAGCTTTTGATAGAGAAAATTCATGTCCTTGTGCGGTTTTTTCTTTTGCTGCATAGTCAGAATAGTTATTTAACTTAGAAACATAGTGATGAAAAGATGTGTAGGGATAGTGTATAATATCGCCAGTCAATCTTTTTGTTTTTCCTCTTGTGTGCAATTCTTCGTGCGGCCCTGATGAGGTCATATAAAAGTCGCTCAATTTAAATAAACGCAAAAGTAGGTCAGGGTAGGCGTCTGAATGTTTCATAAACTTATGAAAGAAAAAAGAACGTCTTGGAATGAAAGTGCCTGAAAATTCATCGTTTTTTGCTACGCCTTCAATGTCTGTTTGGAAAAATTCTAAGATAGATTGCATAAGTTCATCTGAAAGCATTTCGTCTTGATCAAGACTGATAACCCATTCAGTTTCAATATATTTTAAACCATGTTCAAATTGATTCTTTATGCAGACAAAAGGGTTTTGGAGAAAAAGTGCGTTGTATTTCTTGCAGATTTCTTCAGTCTTATCCGTACTAAAAGAATCTACAACAACAATTTTCTCACAAAATTGCAATGAAGCTAAACATTTATCAAGTGTTTCTTCACCATTATAGGTAGCTATAAGAGCGGTGATATTTTTCATATTAAACCTATTTTTTCCCTTTATTCTTAAGTATTCTACTTATGTGAAGATATATGTCAAGTTGAAATAGTATAGATATAAATAAATAACTCTTGAATTTATGCTCTAGTAGCGCGTTAAATGCATTTTAACATATTCTTTAACGCTTGACCTCAAGCATGAAATATCTTATTAATATATAACTAAATATTTATACGAGGATTTTATCTATGCTGAAAAATCTATTGCTCATAACTACAATGTTCTTGTCGAGCTTTTTTATAAGTGCGCAAGAAGCAAGCGCAGTGCGAATCAATATTCAAGGTGCAGGGCAGAGTCATCTAAACCTTTCTGTTGCTTCGCCGCTCACTGCGCCAAATGTGCAGGCAAATATACTTGGTGCTGAATTAGATAATACAATAAAGTATAATCTTTCCTTCCTTCCATTTGTGAAATTAACCAATACTGACGCTATATTAGGCGGAACAGTGCTCGCAGGTTGGCAAGCAAATAATATAGATTTCAAGCGCTTTCAAATAGCCGGTGCTGACCTTCTTATAACACAAGCATGGACTAATGGCGATGACGAAAACAGCGAAGTACAGATTCGTGTCTTTGAAACCTATTCAGGGCAATTTGTTTTCGGCAATTCCTACGCAAATGTCACAAGCGAAACTATTGATAAAGTAGCGGACCAATTTTGTTCTGAATTTATGCGTGAACTCACAGGTAGAGGTGAGTTTTTCAAGTCTACACTTGCCTTTGCAAAGGATGTAAACCAAAAGAAAAGGGATATTTGGATTGTAAAACCCACTGGCAGAGACCTATTGCGTATCACCAATCTTGCCGGTGTTGCTCTTTCACCTGCATGGTCTCCTGACGGGCGTTATGTTGTGTTTTCACATATAGACGATTCAACACACGGGCTAGGTGTTTGGGATAGAACTTCCAATAATGTAAGGCGTATACGTTTTCCTGGTAACACTGTTATAGGCCCTTCTTTTATGCCAAACAACAAAGTTGCCGTAGGCTTATCTACAGCAACCTATCCTGATATTTTTCTTCTCAACTACAAATTTGAAAAGGAAATGGCATTAGAACAGTCATCAGCTATCAATGTTTCACCAAACTTCGATGCAAGTGGTTCAAAAATGGTCTTCACCTCTAATAGATTAGGTGGGCCGCAAATATTTTTAAAGAATTTGCGCAATGGATTAGTAAGTCGCGTGAGTCTCAACGGCTCTTACAACACAGAGCCAACTATAAGTCCTGACGGAACTCTTGTCGCTTTTTCTCGTCTCACAAGCAGTGGTAACAGAATTTTCGTCCAAGACCTTCTCACAGGGCAGGAAAAGCAAATCACCTTTGGACCAGGAAATGACGAACAGCCTGCTTTTGCACCTGACGGCTACTTCCTTGCTTTTTCCTCCTCAAGAAAAGGGCAGAAACAAATATATCTCACAACCAGACACGGCGGTGATGCAAAGCATATTCCAACTGGTTCAGGTGCAGCCACCTTCCCACGCTGGGGCATGATTCCAGAGTAGGGTGGGAGTTGAGTTTTTTTAGGGGGAAACCACATTTTTCTAAGAAAAATGAGGTTTCCCCCTAAGACCCCCTTCCTTAAAAAGTAATTGTGAACTAAGTTGTTGAAATAACAAAGAGTATGGCACAAGTTGATGTAATTAAATTTGCCTATGCTTGAAGTTTTTAACGACATCGGTGATTCTTATTTTCGTAGGGGCGAGCATTGCTCGCCAGTTAAATTTAATAATAACCTATGCGACATTCAAAATAAAGTTACACGGGAAAGCAATGCTTTCCCCTACAAGAAAACTCGCTACTTTTCATTTCGCTTTAAACTCCACTCAAGCAACTCTTTCTTAAAGTTTCGAGTTTTGCTAAGAGATAATTGGCACTTGCCTTTTTGACTTTAATAGATAGATTTCGGCGACTTCGTGCACGAAATCCTCGCTCACAATTTGCGTGGAAATTGTGTCG
>CAYJHE010000159.1:0-5098 GCA_964369675.1 uncultured Desulfovibrionaceae bacterium
GGCGACCAAAGGAAATAATTTCCTTTGGAAACCTTAGCATGCGCGGTTAAGCGAAAATTCATGTCTAAAGCAGATTTTTTTATTTTTATTTGCGGAAAAGTTTTAAGCTTCGCTTAAATACTTTTCCGCTTTAAAATATTGGCTTATTCGTACTTTGCTCATTTCTTCTTACGAATAAAGTTTAAGCTGCATGTTCACTTCGTTCACATGGTGTTTTGATAAAGATTAAAAGCCCCTAAAAACCATCTGAACGAAGTGAAGATGTTTCTTACTCTTTGTTCGCAGACGTGTTTTAAATGCTAAAATCAATTAAATTTTTAAAGCGAAACAGTATTTAAGCGAAGCTTAAAACTTTTTCGCAAATTAAAAAAAATAACTAACTGCTTTAGCCAAACATTCTCGCTTAACCGCTCATGCTAAGGTTTCCAAAGGGGATTATCCCCTTTGGTCGCCGAAGGCAAAAAAATAAAGGACACAGCTATCGCCAATGAAGTGTTTTTAAAAACTAATACCGCAGACGGAGAATTGGCTTTAGTTTGGCTTGATAGCAAGGCGTAGGAAATTTTTCTTGACGGAGTTTAGTGAGACCTAAATGACGGAAAGAAAAATTTTCTACAACGATGCTAGCGAGCCAAAATAAAGCCAATTCTATTTTTCGAAGTAGGTATAACCGCGCACACCTTCCTCATACGCGCGCATAAGCTCGAATCTTTCCTTTGCACTCATATGCTTTTCACGCACGGCTTTTTCAGCCATCATGCGTATATCTTCAACAATTCGCCTTGGCTCGTATTCTACATATGCCAAGATGTCTTCGACAGTATCGCCTTTTATTTCGCGCACAAATTCATAGGAACCGTCTTCGTGTATACGCACAGAAACAACATGCGTATCGCCTAAGAGATTGTGTAAATCACCTAAGGTTTCTTGATAAGCGCCAACTAAGAAGACACCAAGATAGTATTCTTCATTTGGGAGGAGCTTGTGCAATTCAATAGTGGACTTGAAACCTTGAGGGTCGATGAAATGGTTGATTCTGCCGTCTGAATCGCAAGTGAGGTCGGATAAAATTCCCTTTTGACTTGGGTATTCGTTAAGGCGGTGTATAGGCATAATAGGGAAGAGTTGGTCGATTGCCCAAGAATCTGGGAGTGATTGGAAGACAGAGAAATTGCAATAATAAATATCTGCAATGGTATTGTCGATATTATCCATTTCCTTTGGTGTGTGCTTGAGCTTGCTTTTATCGGCAGCTACGCGCTTCATTATTGCCCAAAAATATCTTTCTGCTAAGGTTCTGTCACGCAAGTTTGCGCGCCCAGCATTGAAAAGCTGCTGCATAGCATCGTAATAATAGAGGGCATCGTTATAGGATTCTTGCAGATTGCGTAGGGTAAGATTTTGGTAGGTTTCGCGCAAATTCACCACTGGTTCAGGCGTGTTTTCAGGCAATGTGTCTGGTAATGTGCCTACTTCGATGTAGTTTACATCGAGGATATTGAAAAGAAGCATGGAATAATAAGCAACAGTTGCCCTACCTGATTCTGTCACAATGTGAGGGTGGGCAATTTCAAGTTCATCTAGTATGGTCATGACAGATTCTAAAACGTCTGTGCAGTATTCGTCTAAAGAATAGTTTCTTGAACAAACATAATTTGTGTGCGAGCCGTCATAATCAACAGCAAGACCGCCGCCAAGGTCAAGATAGGTCATGTTAGCACCTTCTTGTACTAGACCTGCATATACGCGAGTTGCTTCTGTGACGGCAGCACGAATATCACGAATATTAGGCACTTGCGAACCAAGATGATAATGCATAAGCTGCAAGCAATCTAGCATGTCATGCTCTTTTAATGTATCGATGACATCAATGATTTGCGCAGAAGTGAGACCAAAAGAAGAGCGTTCTCCGCCTGATTCAGACCAGTGACCGCTAGCTTTTGTGCTGAGTTTTACACGCACGCCAAGAAGTGGGCGTATATTTAATTTTTTAAAGCGTTCGATAACGATATTTAATTCACTTGGCATTTCCAAAACAAAGAAACATTTCAAACCCATACGCTTGGCATAAAGCCCAAGATCGATAAATTCTTCGTCCTTGTAGCCATTACAAATAAGACAGGCTTCGCGACTACGAAGCTGTGCAACTGCGGCTATAAGTTCAGCTTTAGAGCCAACTTCAAGTCCGTGATGGTAGGAAGCACCGTATTGTGTTATCTTTTCAACAACTTGCTGTTGCTGGTTCACCTTGATAGGAAAAACACCACGATATTGCCCTTTGTAACCAAGCTTGTCAATAGCAGTTCTAAAGGATTTGTGGAGAAGAGATATTTGTGAATCGAGAATATTTTCAACGCGTAATAAAACAGGCATGTCGTAACCACGTTCTTTAATGCCTTGAATAAGCTCATACACGCTTACATGCGTGTTTTTATTGTTTTCGCCAAAGGGGCTTATTGTTACTTCACCTTCTTTTGAAATATCAAAATAACCAGCACTCCAGTTGCGAATGCCATAGAGTTCGGCGGAATCTTCTTTTGTCCAAGGTATTAATGGGTTTTTCTTTGCCATCTTCTTCTCCTATATTGACGTCATTCCGATTTAATTTCTTAAAAAACACATGTGAACGAAGTGAACATGCTTCTTTATCTTCGTTCGTAGACTTACTTAGTTCAAGAAATAACTCTCATTTTTAAAGCGAAACAGTATTTAAGCGAAGCTTAAAACTTTTTCGCAAATAAAAAAATAAAAACTGCTTTAGCCCAAGTTATTGCTGAACCGCGCAATGTTCGGGTTTCCAAAGGGCAGTAGTCCTTTGGTCGCCGAAGGCAAAATTGAAATGACCTATCCTATAATTTATGTACAAGTAAATTATGTTGCAGATTTAGCATAGAAATGATAAAAAAGAAAGTAATTCTTATATATTTTTTTATCTTTTGTTTTTAGGTGGTTATATACTAATGTCGGCAAGAAATACGCAAAATACATCTTGTATCTTCCATATTGATATGGATGCTTTCTATGTGAGTGTAGAAAGATTGCTCAATCCTGAACTTCATGGAAAGGCTGTTGTTGTTGGGCATGACCATCCACGCGGAGTGATTTCTGCTGCATCGTATGAAGCAAGAAAGTTTGGTGTTTTTTCTGCTATGTCGTGCGTGAAAGCAAAACAATTGTGCAAGGAACTTGTTTTTGTGTATTCAGGCAGGAAGTATTATGAACAAGTCTCTGCAATTGTTATGGAATGCATAAAATCTTACTCTCCCTTAGTTGAAGTTGTGGGTATTGACGAAGCCTATCTTGACGCAGGGGGTATGCATTTTATATATACAAGTCCTTATGCTATGGCAAAGCAGATACAAGAAGATATTTATCAAAAAACTGGGGGGCTTACTTGCTCTATTGGTATTGCGCCTTTGAAATTTCTGGCAAAAATAGCTTCTGATATGAATAAACCACACGGAATTTATGAAATAAAGCAAGAAGAAGTGCAAGACTTCTTAAAATCTATAGATTTGTATAAAATTCCCTTTGTTGGTAAGAAGTTCTTGAAATCCTTACATGATTTGGGTATTTATACAGGTAAAGACGCGCTTTTTTATAGCAAAGAATTTTATGAAAGAAAGTTTGGCAAACAAGGTCTTATGCTTTATGATAGGGTGCATGGCATTGATGAAACACAAATAAGTCTTTATAGGGAAGCAAAGTCTGAGAGTGCTGAAATCACACTTGAGGAAGATACTAAGGATAAAGAAGAGCTAAAAAAATATTTAAAAATTCATGCGCAAAGAATAGGTGCAGGCCTAAGAAAGATGAAGAAAACAGCAGGTGTAGTCACGCTCAAGATAAAGTATAAGGATTTCAATCAAATCACAAGACAACTTTCTCTTTCTGTGCCTACTTGTGCGGATAAAAGCATTTTTGAAGCAGGTGTATACTTGCTTGAAAGAGAAGAATTAGTGAATGAAGTTAGGCTGATAGGGCTTGGTGCTTCGCAATTTGAAGCAAAAGCAAAAGTCAAACAAGCATCTTTACTTGATTTAATGCCAGATACTCTAAGTAAAAAAGAAGAAAGTTTTGACACGAATATAAAGGCAGAGGCAAAAAGACAAAAGCTTGATATATTGCAAGATTTAATCAAAAATAAACACGGCAACAATATAATGAAGTAGTGAGTGTATGAAAAAAATCGGACTTTTTGGCGGAACTTTCAACCCTATACACATAGGGCATATACGCATGGCACTTGAAGTGTTTGAAAAATGCAGTCTTGAGCAAGTGCAATTTGTGCCCGCTTCTTTACCACCGCACAAGCCAACAATGGGGATTTTGCCCTTAGAAATACGCGTGAAAATGATAGAATTGACACTTGAAGAGTACAAATTAAATGATATCTTCAAAATTAGCTTGCACGAAGAAAAAATCGAGGGAGCTTCTTATACCTACCAATCTTTGAAAGTCTGGAAAGAAGAATATAAAGTCACACCGTATTTTATCTTGGGTTTAGAAGATTTTGTTCGCTTAGATACATGGCATAATTGGAATAAATTGCCAAACTTAGCAAACTTTTTGGTTGTGAAAAGAGCGCACTATACGCTTGAAGACTTTCACAAAACAATAAAGAACTATTGGCAAGATGCTAAGGAAATAGACAGTCATTCCTATAGCTTGTTTGGAAATACATTGAGCTATATTGAGTGCTCTCGCCTTGATATTTCCTCTACTACTATAAGGAATGCTTTTATAGAAAATAAAGATAGCAGGGTCTTGCTTGCACAGTCGGTCTTTCGCTTTATTGAGGAGCACAAAGAGATTGTAGAGACATGGAAAGAGAAAGTTTCAGTATAGGTCTCTTTTTCCGTATGTTTCATGCTCTTTCTTTGAAGGTTATGCTCACTATAAGAGGATATTCCCATTTTTAAAGCGAAACAGTATTTAAGCGAAGCTTAAAACTTTTTCGCAAATAAAAAAAATAAATTCCCTGCGTTAGGCATGCTTTTTGCTTAACCGCGCATGTTCGGGTTTCCAAAGGGTAGTAACCCTTTGGTCGCCGAAGGCAAAAAAATAATTCTCTTCAATAAAATTTGACATTCGTTCT
>CAYJHE010000160.1:0-277 GCA_964369675.1 uncultured Desulfovibrionaceae bacterium
TAAAGCAAAACTCTTATTTTTGCACAATATTTCATGACAACACAAAAATTTTGCTTATAATATAGTCTAAACAATCTTCATTCGCAAAATTTTTCGCGCCGTATCTCGATTTTTTTTAGCTCTGCTAAAAAATCTCGATTACTGTATAGATAGGTTTACGCCTTCGTATGTTTTGCTTTTTAAAATTTTCGTGTGCCATACTTTTTAGTTCAACATGTACATCTTTTTCACAGCTATTTTTTAAGGAGGGGGAGAGCTCGAGAGGGGGAACCTCATT
>CAYJHE010000160.1:287-5093 GCA_964369675.1 uncultured Desulfovibrionaceae bacterium
ATGAATAAGTAATAACATTTAAGAGGAATTAAATAGTCGACCCAGAAAAAAAAAAAAAAAATCATTTTTTTATTAAATTTTTTTTTTTTTTTGTGTTTTTTTTTTTTTTTTTTTGGGTTTTTTTTTTTTTTTATTTATTTTTTTTTTTTTTATTTTTTTTCCCCCCCCCCCCCCCCAAACCCAATTTATTAAAATATGAAAAAAATAAAAGAAATCTATATATGCTCGGAATGCGGCAAGCAGTTTGCGCAGTGGCAGGGTCAGTGTTCGCAATGTGATTCGTGGAATACCTTAGAAGCAAGTGTGCAGAATGTGAAATCTGGTACACCTACTTTGAAAAGGGAAGGGGCTAAGCCACAGATTTTAGCTGATGTGCAGGTGGAACATTCAAGTCCTTTTTCATCGGGTATTGAAGCTCTGGACAAGATTTTAGGCAATGGCATTGTACCTGGTGCGGCTATTTTGATTGGCGGTGAACCTGGAATTGGCAAGTCAACATTATTACTGCAATTAGCAGGTGCAGTTGCTAGCTTGGGTAAGAATGTGCTTTATGTAAGTGGTGAAGAGACTTTATTGCAGATAAAATCAAGGGCCCAAAGACTTGAAGTTTTGCATACAAACTTGCTGGCTTTTGCTACAAATTCTTGTTCTGACGTGCTGAACTTGCTAGATGAAAAAACCGCACCTAGCCTCTTGATTGTAGACTCTGTGCAAACACTTATCAGTGATAATGCAAGCGGTGTAGCAGGAAATATTTCGCAAGTAAAGGCGGTTGCAACTGAATTAGTTGAAAGATGTAAACAAGTTGGCACGGCTCTTGTCTTGGTTGGTCATGTCACAAAGGAAAATACCTTAGCTGGTCCAAGACTCTTGGAACACTGCGTTGACACAGTGATTTCACTTGAAGGCGACAGAAGGCAAGGTTTTAGATTATTTAGAGTTTTGAAAAATCGCTTTGGCCCAAATGACGAACTTCTCGTCTTTCAAATGGAACAAAAGGGTCTTAGTATAGTTGATGACCCTTCTACTATATTTTTGGAAGCAAGAAATGCTTCACTTTCAGGCACGGCAATGGCTATGGCTCTTGACTCGCACAGACCTATAGTAGTTGAAGTGCAAGCTCTTGTTGCACAGTCTTTTTTGCCAAACCCAAGAAGAACAGCTCTTGGTTTTGATACGAATAGACTACATTTATTGCTTGCAGTTTTAGAAAAAAGGCTGAAACTCAACTTTTCTCAAGTGGATATATACGCAAAACTAGGTGGCGGCATCAAATTACAAGACCCTGCTATTGATTTAGCCTTGATAGCAGCTATTCTTTCTTCTTATTATGATAAGGCTTTGCCAGAAAAAGCAGTTTTTTGGGGCGAAGTGGATTTAAATGGGCAAATCAGACCAACTACAGGACAAGACATAAGAAAGAAACAAGCTGAAAAACTTGGCTATAAGCCAATTATTTATCCAAATGCAGAAAGAAATAAGAATACTTCTTTAGTGGATTTCCAAAAGTTTCTCTTTAAAGATTAATACTTTTGTAAAGCATTATACCTATATTGAAGCTAAAATTTTTGCTATTTCTTTGAATTGACTTGTCTTTAATGTGCGAACATCAAGTGAGAAGCAGTCTTCTTCAAGCCTGCCTATAAGTGCTGGCTTTGTGGCAAGTAGCCTTGTTTTTAATGTATTTGCAGAAAGAATTTTCGGCTTTACTTGCACTAAAACTGTTGGTAATTCAGCTTCAGGAAAAGCTCCGCCACCTACTCTTGAAGAATCTTTTTTCAATGCAAAAGTAAAATCTTCTTTTGATAAACTTGACTTGAGTATAGAAAGTAATTTCTTTGCATTTTTCTCAATTTCTGAAAAATCCATTGTAAGCATTCTTAATGTGGGAATATTTTCCAAGGCTCTTTGCGGATTCAAATATTCTTGTAAAGATGCTTCTAAAGCGGCAAGTGTGAGTTTACATGGTCTGAGCGCGCGTAATAATTGATTTTTCTTTATTTGCTCTATGTATTTCTTCTTGCCGACAATAATACCTGCTTGAGGTCCTCCAAGTAATTTATCTCCTGAAAAGGTAACAACATCAACGTCTTGAGAGACCACCTCTTGCACAGTAGGTTCTTTTGGTAAGCCGAAAGGTGCAAAATCCATAAAGGAACCTGAACCTAAATCTTCTATGAATATGAGATTCTTTTCTTGAGCGAGCTTTGAAAGTTCTGCTGTATCAACGCTTGAAGTGAAACCAATGAGCCTGAAATTTGAAGTGTGCACACGCATGATAGCCTTTGTGTTTTCGTTTATCGCCTTGATATAGTCTTCTTTGTGTGTTTTGTTTGTTGTGCCAATTTCTTTTAATGTACTGCCACTGCATTCCATCACGTCAGGAATCCTAAAAGAACCGCCTACTTCCACTAATTCACCGCGTGAAATAATGGTTTCGCCATTTTGTGCAAAAGTTGAGAGCACAAGCATAACTGCGGCTGCATTATTGTTTACAACAAGGGCATCTTCTGCTTTTGTGATTTTTGTGAGCAGGTCGCGTACAATTGAATGCCTTGAACCTCGCTCACCTGTAGACAAGTCAAACTCAATTGTAGAGTAGTTTGTGACAGTATTTGTGATGGCTTGTAGCGCAGAATCGCATAAAGGTGAACGCCCTAGATTTGTGTGTATAACAACACCTGTAGCATTGATAACAGCTTCCAGATGCGGTGAAAGTTTTTTTTCAAAGCTTTTCACAAGTTTAGCTGTATTGAAGAGAGCATCTATCTCGGCAACAGACGCTAATTCTTCATTTTTTATTTTTTCTCTAATGCTATTCATATAATCATTGATAAAGTCCGTCAAAAGTGATTGCGGATAGTCTAAGAGAATAGAATTATTATTTTTTTCGCCGAGATAACGTGCGATATTGTCAAGAAGTTTTGAAACAGAAGGTATAGCGCGGAAAAGAGAGCTCATAAAAAGTCCTTATTGCTGTGTGTTGTTCAAAAATTGAGGGTAAAGGGTATAAAAATCAGCAAGTAAATAGAGAGAGCCGCATATAAGTAAATGTTTTTTTTGGTCTTTTCTTACTTTTTCTAAGCAATCATCTATATCTTTACATGCCTTTATATGAGGATAATGTTTTTTGATTTCAATTTCAAGTCTCTGCGGGGGCATAGCTCTTGAATTGTCCTTGATTACTGGAAGGTAGATAGTGCAATCTTTGTTTTGTTTTGCTATTTTAGATAGATAGACTAATAGTTCATCAAGTTCTTTATCTGCCATACACGCAAAAATGATTGCGTCTGGAATATAGTTTAGCTCTTTTAGTGAAGTAATAAGGTTTTTAAAAGCATGTATATTGTGCGCCCCATCAAGGATTATTTCGCATGAAAGTTGAGACTTTGCTTTCTGAATATACTGTAATCTACCAGCAATAAATGCTTTTTTCAGAGCCTGCTCTTCCTTTTCTGTGATATATTTTTGTTCATACTCATACTGATCTTTTGGAGTATATTCAAAAGGAAGTGCTAATAAGTGCATGATTTCACGCCAAGCTGAAAAGGCAAGGTGTGCGTTTTGTTGTTGATGATTTCCTTTAAGTGAAAGATTGTATTGATAAGTGCTTTTGGCAGTTTTTAACAGTGGGATATCTAGTTCATCACAGACTTTTCCTATTTCCTCTATAGCAAGGCTTTGCTGAACTGCGCTCACAGCAAGCTGTGAATTTTTTGTAAGTGCGTGCGCTTTGTCATAAGCAACTTCTTTGAGAGTTTTTCCAAGAATATGCGTGTGATCAAGGTCAAAGGGAGTGAAAACAGTCACATCACATAAAAGAGCTGTAGTAGCGTCAAACCTTCCGCCAAGTCCTGCTTCAAAAAAAACAATATCCACTTGTAATTCTTGGTAAAGTAGGGCAGCAAGCACAGTAAGAAATTCAAAATAAGAAAGTTCAGGATTTGCGTGATATACCTCATTTGCACACTTTACCCAAAGTTTTTCATCTATATAAGAATTATTATAGATAACTCTTTCTTTGAAAGAAAGAAAGTGCGGCGAGGTATAGAGACCAGTTTTTAATCCGTGCTCAATAGCAAGTTGCGCTAAAAAAGTTGAAGTAGAACCCTTGCCATTTGTACCAACAATTTGCACAGCTTTATAGGGCAGAGGTGACAAAGTTAATTTTTTGAGTGCCTCTTGCATTCTGTCTTGGCCTGGTTTTATATGAAACATACCAAGCGAGTCTAAATGCTTTTCTAAGTCTTTGAAGTTGTGTATCATTTTTTATATCTTATAAATTAGTATGTAGTAAGTATATTGATATTTTATAAAATGTCATTAACTTTTTATAAGCTTGACTGTATACAAAATTGTAATTATATTAATTAATACAATAATACAAAGGTGAGAATATGGCACAAGAAGTAAATTTAGTTAAGAATAATATACATAGAGCAGGATTAGTCGGCTTTAGCTGGACAACGCTATTTTTTGGTTTCTTTGTTCCTTTATTTAGGGGAGACTGGAAGTGGTGTCTTATCCTGCTTATTTTTGGCATGCTTTCTTTTGGTTTATCAAGCCTGATTTTTTGTTTTATCTATAATAAGATATATACTAGATCCCTTTTAGAAGATGGCTATGTTGCTGCTGATGACTACTCACGCGAGCTTTTATACAGAGCGGGTATTATTAAGAGTATAAATTAAAAATATTATTATTTCAACGAATTAGGGCTAAGTTCAAATTAAAATTTAAAAACTTTATTCTTTTAACTTGACTTTAGAATTGAAATCATTCATAAGAACTTCTCGCTGATTGAAA